>NZ_JAMYRO010000018.1:0-163243 GCF_040321495.1 Mesorhizobium sp. M0408
CCCCCCCCCCACCCGCCCCCGCCCCAACCCGCCCCCCGTGGCGCGTGCGGGGTTGGTGCCGCCCGCCGCCCCCCCCCCAACCGTGCCCCCCCCCCGCCTTCGGCGCGGCGCTCGACAGCGGCGATACCACCAGCGCCATGCCGAACCCCATCAGAGCCATCAGCGGGAATACCCCGATCCAGAAATTGTGGATGCCCCAATAGGCCAGCAGGGCAAGTCCGGCAAAGGCAAGAGCCACAACCAGACTGCCGCTGGCGATCGGAAAGCGAGGCCCGATGCGGTCGGACCACTGGCCGACCGGTCCGGACAACACTGCGATCAATGCCGAAAGCGGCAGGAAGATGAAACCGACCTCGGCCGCGCTCAGCCCCCATCCGGCGATCATGAGCATCGGCAGATAGAACAGATTGGCCGACAGCGCGAAATAAAGGAAGAAGGTCGCCACATTGGCGCCCGCGAACGCGCCGATTCGAAACAACGACAGCTCGATCATCGGCTCGCGCCGCCGGCGCTCGAAGACGATGAACACGACGAGCAAAACCGCACCGGCGGCAATACTCGGGCCGGACATCAGCCCCTCCCCGTCGCCGCTCATCGAGGTCAGACCGTAAGCGAGAGCTCCGAACGCCAATATGGCGAGTGCAGCGCCGCCGAGATCGAGGCCGCGCTTTTCCGCCGGCGCGTCGGCAGGGACCTTGGCCAGCAGAAGATAGACCGAGATAAGGCCGAGCGGCAGATTGATGGCGAAGATCGCCCGCCAGATGCCGTCGCCGAACGCCGACAGCACGAAGCCGCCCAGCACCGGGCCGAGCGCCGTCGTCAGTGCTGATGCTGCGGCCCAGATGCCGATCGCCCGGCCGCGTTCCTTTTTCGGATAGGCTTTGGCGATAATGGCCAGGCTGCCCGGCACCATGATGGCCGCTCCGACACCCTGGATAGCCCGAAACGCAATAAGCACCGTCGGGTTAGGCGCCAGCGCGCAGGCAAGCGAGGCGGCAATGAACAGGACGATGCCGGCGACGAAGGAGTGGCGCAGGCCGAAGCGATCGCCGGCGGCGCCGCCGACGAGAATGAGGGCTGAGAGTGTCAATGCGTAGGCATTGGAAATCCATTGTGCCTCGGCGAGGCTGGCGCCGAGGTCGACGCGGATCGCCGGCGTCGCAATGGCCAGGACCGACCCGTCGATGAAGCCGAGCGCAGAAGCCAGGATCGCGGCGATCAGCACGAACCGCCGCTGCGCCTGCGGACAGAACGTATCGGCGGGAAGTGAGCCGGTCAGGGGAACGGCGCCGGTACCGACTTTGGTTGGCGTGTGCATGCCGCCTTACCTAGATCGCCGGCGCGCCGGCGACAACCGGCCAGCACGCTGTTCTCGTTGAAACCAGGCCCAACCTGGCCACACAGGCAGGATCACGCCGCTCAGGGTGCAAACGGCAAGTGCCGTGCTAAGCTTCTCGCAGCGCTACAGGCAAGGGGGAAATACCGCATGAAACGACCGCTCGAACCCTCGGCGGAAGGACGCGGGCGCGTCGTCGGCATCACCGACGGCGTGTTCGCCATCGCGCTCACCCTGATCGTTCTCGAGATCAGGGTGCCGGCGCATGAAACGGTGCATTCCGAACGCGAGTTGATCACAGCGATCACAGCACTGGCGCCGCGCTTCCTGACCTATGCGCTCAGCTTCCTGACGCTGACCATCTTCTGGTTCGGCCAGCAGGCGCAACACGGGCTGATTGCAAAATCCGACCGGCGGCTTGCCACGCTGAACCTCTGTGTCCTCGGCTTCATCGCCTTGCTGCCGTTCTCGACCGACCTTCTCGCCGACTTCCTCGAATTCAGGACTGCGGTGCTCGTGTACTGGTTCAATCTTTTGATGCTCGGACTGACGCTGCTCGCCAGTTGGCGCTACGCGGACAAAAACGGATTTCTGGCCGAAGGTGTCGACGCGGAGACCACCCGAACGGTCTATCTGCGCATCGTCAAGGCACAGATCCTGTGGGCCGTCGGCGCTGCACTCTGCCTGATCAGCCCGTTGCTCAGCGTCGGCTTCATCCTGGTGGTGCAGCTGATCTATGCCGCAGCGCTGCGCGCGCCACTGCTGCGCAAGGTCATCGGGTGATTCGGGCGAAGGCGTTGCGCTTTAGTCGACGAACTCCACGATAACGCCGGGCGTCACGATCTTGGCAAGCTCGCGCGCGTCCCAATTGGTCAGCCGCACGCAGCCATGGCTTTCGGTCTTGCCGATCTTGGACGGATCCGGCGTGCCGTGAATGCCGTAGGTCGGCTTGTCCAGCGCAATCCAGACCGAGCCGACCGGGCCGTTCGGCCCCGGCGGGATGGTCAGGATCCTGTCGTTTTCGCCCTGCTTGAAATTGATGTTCGGGTTGTAGGTGTAGTTCGGGTCCAATGCGACACGCGACACCGCATGCGTGCCGGACGGCGACGGCGTGTCGGACGAGCCGATAGTCGCCGGATAGGCTGCGACCAGCTTGCCCGCAGCATCATAGGCGCGGACCTGCTTATTGGACTTGTCGGCGATGATGCGCGCCACCGGCGTCGCCACCAGCCTGCCGAAATTGGCGACCTTGATGATGGTGCCCGGACGATTGAAATTGGCGTCCGGATTGAGCTTGTTCAGATAGGTTTCATCCATATGGAAGCGCTCGGCCAGCGCTTCGGGTACCGACGTGTAGCCCATCCGATCGAGCTGGGCCTTTTGGCTGTAGTCCTCCGGTATCGAGGCGACATAGGGGCCGGCCGCATCCTCGGGCGTGATCGTGTAGGAGGCGAAGGCATCGCCACCGGATTGCGCCAGGGCCGCCTGGATACCGACCGCGTCGGTCGATTTCAGATTGCTGCCGGTGATTTCGTTATAGGCGGCGAGTGCCTTGTCGACATTCGAGCCGAAGCGTCCGTCGATGACGCCGGGCGATGCACCGGCACGGTCGAGCAGCACCTGCAGTGCCGCCACGTCCTCGCGGGCGCCGAGCGCAAGCGACGGGTCGACCGCCGTCTTGCCGCCAGTGCTTGGCGGCGGGGCTGTGTCTGGCGGTAAGGCCGCCTGCTCGTTCGGCACCGTCGGCTCGACCGGCTCGATCGAGGCCTCGTTGAGCGGCTGGCGCTCGATGGTGCGCGGCTTTACCGGCTGCGCTGCCTCCGGATAACCGTTGCCGTAGCCGTCATCCCGTGGCGCTTCGGGGAAGGCTTCCACCGAATTGTCGCCATAGGGGTCGTACTCGTCAGCCGGCGGTATGATGACCCTGCCCTCGTCTTCCATCTGCCTGCGGCGGAACCGCGCCGTGTCCTCAGGGTCGTCGAGATAATAGGGGTCGTCCTCGACCGGTCCCAGGTTGCGCAAGCGCTCGCGGCGCAAGGCGCGGCGGTCGAGCCTGGTCTGCGGCGGCTGGATGGCGATGACCTTGCCGGTCTCCGCATCGACGATGACGCGGTTTCCCCTGGCATCGTAGTAGATATCGAGATTGCCGTTCTGGGCTACAAGAATGCCGCCGCCATTGGCGGCACGAACCACCCGTGGCGCGGTATCCACTATTGGCGAGGCCATCGCATTCGACGCCAGCAGCCCGGCAGCAAGCGCTGAAAGGGTGAAGATGGTGCGCAACATGATGGCCAAATTCTCCGGTCCGTAATTGCCGCCGCCGGCATTGTCTCTTCAAAGCGCCGCGCGTCTTTTCGACGCGCAAAGGACGCTCTAACGCTTTAAATCTCCGCATCGTGCTTTGCGAAAATCAAAACTCGATTTCGGGCCGATGTGGTAGGCGAACCCCTTCGCCAGCAAATCAGTTGCCAACGATAAGGTTCCAATATGAACCGGGCATGAAGATGGCGGATTTCTGACCGATTAACCGGCAGCGAGCCGCAATTCCTTGCGCGCCTGCTTCGTCAGCTTCAGCACGACAAGACGGTGGCTTTCGCGCAGGTAATCCTTCAGCGCGCCATCATCCATGCTTTCGCCGGTCTGGCGCTGGATCCATTTCATGCCGCGTGAGGCAAGATAGGGCGCGGGCCGAAGGCCCGGCTGCTCCCTCAGCACGTCATAGGCGATGTCGGAGCATTTGAAGGTAACGAACGGCTCCTTGCCCTCACTCCAGCCGCCGATCGCGAAGACCTTGCCGCCGACCTTCCAGACATGGGCGCCGCCCCACTGCACGACATGGATCGTCGAAGGCAGCGAGGCGCAGAAACTATTGTAGTCGTCCAACGTCATCTGCGCCCCACCAAGTTTCAGACCATGAACCGAAGGCCGGCGTAACAAAAGGGTATGCCGGTTTTTCGGAAAGGATCATGGTCGAGATTGAAGATAGGAATTCCATCCCGATTCGATCGGGATGGAACAGGCTCTTGGCTTGAGCTCAGGCGGCCGCTTCGGTTGCCACGACTGCCGGCTTCGAGCGGAAGTTCAAGCGGTCGGACCCAGCGGTGACCTTGACGGTCGAGCCGTCGAGGATCTCGCCGAGCAGGATCTTTTCCGCCAGCGGGTCCTGCAATTCCTTCTGCATCACCCGCTTCAGCGGCCGCGCGCCATAGGCCGGGTCGTAACCCTTGGCCGCTAGCCAGTCGATCGCCTCCTGATCGAGCGAAAGCGCGATCTTGCGGTCGACAAGCAGGTTTTCCAGGCGCTTGAGCTGGATCTCGACGATACGACCCATATCCTGCCGGCGCAGCCGGTGGAACAGGATTACCTCGTCGATGCGGTTGAGGAATTCCGGCCGGAACGAAGCCCTGACGACATTCATCACCTCGTCGCGCACGACGTCGACATCCTGGTCCTCGCCGAGATTGACCAGATATTCGCCGCCGAGGTTCGATGTCATGATGATCAGCGTGTTGCGGAAATCGACCGTGCGGCCCTGCCCATCGGTCAGCCGGCCGTCGTCGAGCACCTGCAGCAGCACGTTGAAGACATCAGGATGCGCCTTCTCGATCTCGTCGAACAGCACGACCTGATAGGGCCGGCGCCGCACCGCTTCGGTCAGCGCGCCGCCTTCCTCATAGCCGACATAGCCGGGAGGCGCGCCGATCAGCCGGGCGACCGAGTGCTTCTCCATGAACTCCGACATGTCGATACGCACCATGGCGCTCTCGTCGTCGAACAGGAAGCTGGCCAGCGCCTTGGTCAATTCGGTCTTGCCGACGCCCGTCGGTCCGAGGAACATGAACGAGCCGAGCGGCCGGTTCGGGTCCTGAAGGCCGGCGCGCGCACGGCGCACGGCTTTCGACACTGCCTGCACCGCCTCGCCCTGGCCGACGACGCGCTTGCCGATCTCGTCTTCCATGCGCAACAGCTTGTCGCGCTCGCCTTCCAGCATCTTGTCGACCGGGATCCCCGTCCAGCGCGAGACGATATGGGCGACATGATCGGGGCCGACCACTTCTTCGACCATGCCGGCCTTGCCATCCCTGGCTTCGGCCTGCTTCAGCTGCTTTTCGAGTTCCGGGATCTTGCCATAGGCAAGTTCGCCGGCGCGCTGGAATTCGCCCTTGCGCTGGGCAATGGCAAGTTCGTTGCGCGCCTCGTCGAGCTGCTTCTTGAGGTCGGCGGCAAGCCCGAGCTTCTGCTTCTCGGCCTGCCATTTCGAGGTCAGCTCGGTCGATTCCTCCTCCAGGTTCGAGAGTTCCTTCTCAAGCCGGGCGAGCCGGTCCTTCGAGGCATCGTCCTTCTCGACCTTCAGCGCCTCGCGCTCGATCTTGAGCTGCATGATGCGGCGATCGATCTCGTCCAGCGCCTCGGGCTTCGAATCGACCTGCATGCGGAGCCGCGACGCGGCCTCGTCGACGAGATCGATCGCCTTGTCCGGCAGGAAGCGGTCGGCGATGTAACGGTTTGACAGTGTAGCGGCCGCGACCAGCGCCGAATCCGAGATGCGCACCTTGTGGTGCTGCTCGTATTTCTCTTTCAGGCCGCGCAGGATCGAGACGGTGTCTTCGACCGTCGGCTCATTGACGAAGACCGGCTGGAAGCGGCGGGCAAGGGCCGCATCCTTCTCGACATGCTTGCGGTACTCGTCGAGCGTGGTGGCGCCGACGCAGTGCAGTTCGCCGCGGGCGAGCGCCGGCTTCAGCAGGTTCGACGCGTCCATGGCGCCATCCGCCTTGCCGGCACCGACAAGCGTGTGCATCTCGTCGATGAACAGAATGATGCCGCCGGCGGCAGACGTGACTTCGGAAAGCACCGCCTTCAGCCGCTCCTCGAACTCGCCGCGGTATTTGGCGCCGGCGATCAGCGACCCCATGTCGAGCGCCATCAGCTGCTTGTCCTTGAGCGATTCCGGCACATCGCCATTGACGATGCGCAGCGCCAGCCCTTCGGCGATCGCCGTCTTGCCGACGCCGGGTTCGCCGATCAGCACTGGGTTGTTCTTGGTGCGGCGCGACAGCACCTGGATGGTGCGGCGGATTTCGTCGTCGCGGCCGATGACCGGATCGAGCTTGCCCGCGCGGGCGTCCGCCGTCAGGTCGCGCGCGTATTTCTTCAGCGCGTCGTAGCCCTGCTCGGCGCTCGCCGAATCGGCAGTGCGACCTTTGCGTACGTCGTTGATGACCTGGTTCAGCGCCTGCGGCGTGACACCCGCCTTGGACAGGATGTCGGCGGTCTTGGCCGATTTTTCCATGGCCAGCGCCTGCAATAGCCGTTCGACGGTAACGAAGCTGTCACTGGCCTTCTTGGCCAGTTCCTCGGCGGTCGAAAACACCTTTGCCAGCGGCTGCGCCAGATAGAGCTGGCCATTGCCGCCCTCGACCTTGGGCATTGCCTCCAGTGCCGTTTCGACGCCGAGCTTGACGTCACGGACATTGCCGCCGGCGCGCTCGATCAGCGACGCAGCCAGGCCCTCGTCGTCATCGACAAGGACCTTGAGGATATGCTCGGGGGTGAATTGCTGGTGATTGCGGGAAAGCGCCATGGTTTGCGCGGACTGGATAAAGCCGCGCACGCGCTCGGAATATTTTTCAAGATTCATGCCTGTCTCCTTCCGTCACCGGCCCGCTTCGCGGCACCGGATCAGATTGCGGTGACGGACCCGCCCGTTCGAGCCGGATCCTGTTCACGCAAGATATGGGACGCAAACCACGGACCCTCAAGACGCCTCGACACTGGCGAATGCATAATATTCCGAGCGCGCAAAACAAAAACGGCGGAGATTTCTCTCCGCCGTCCAGGGTAAAGGATGCGCTAAGATCGGCTGAACGTTTTTCCGATCAATTCTCGACGTCTGCGATCACAGCTTGACCGCCGGGGCCTTCAGCCGGCGCTGCATCGACATTGCCAGCGTCGGTATTGCCAGTCTCGGCATTGCTTGTCTCGGCACTGCTTGTCTCGGCACTGTCACGGCCGGCGTTGTCGTTGCCGCCATTTGCCGGTTCGACATCGAGCCGCGGACGGCGCGGACGCCTGGGGCGGCGTGCCGGGCTGTTTTCGGCCGCGGCTTCGTTGAGCTCGGCCTGGGCGGCGAGACCCGCTGGCGAAAGGTTTTCGAATTGCGGTGCGGGCTCGCTCACAAAGACCGGCTCAGCGGCCGGCACGGGCTCCGCCTGCGCCGGCGTCTCGTCGCGCCGTGGCTGTTCGACGCGCTGTCCACCCTGCTGCTCGCCGCGCGCGCCATACTCGCCGCGCTGGCCGTTCTGGCCGTAACCGCCATTGGGGCGACGGTCGCGGTGGCGTCCGCCATTGTTGTCGCGTCCGTCACGGTTATCGCGGCCGCCCCGATTGTCGCGGCTGTTTTCCTGGTTCAGCGCCAGCTCGGCCGGCGTGCCATCGATGACCGGCTGCGGGCCGGCCCCGTGATTGACCGCCGAACCCGACGTCTCGTTGGCATTGTTGTTGCCGGCATTGTCGAACTCGTCGCGATCCTCGTCGCCGTCATCGTCGAAATCGTCGCGATTCTGCTGGGCGTTCTGGATCGGCATCTGCGCCTGAGCGGCTGCGATGATGCGGTTATAGTGCTCTGCATGCTGGAGATAGTTTTCCGCCATCACCCGGTCGCCGGAGCTTTGCGCGTCACGGGCAAGGGTTGCGTACTTCTCGGCAATCTGCTGAGCCGATCCGCGGATCTTCACGTCCGGGCCGTTGCTCTCATAGTTACGCGTCAGGGGATTCGGCCCCTTACGATTGTTGTTGTTATTGTTGTTGCCGCCGCCGCCACTGTTGTTGCGACCGCGCATGCGCCTGTTTTGCTGTTGTGGCCTCATTAGACTCTCTTCACTTTGAAATTTTCGAAAAACTCTTCACGAACGGAGGCGCTCATACGGCCAGCCGTTTCGTTCCTTCACCGGCGTTCGCCCGCATCAATTGCGTTGGCGCCACGTGCCATCCTGTTCCGGTTACTTCACTTGCCGGACGATTCCCGCACGAAGCTTGGGCGTCGTTTGCGCAAGAAGGCAGCTATTTCCAAGGAAAACCGAATCGCTAAGAGCACTGCCTGCTTCGTCTCATCCGGTTAACGCGACCCTAGCCGCATTCCCCGGTATTGCCAAGCGCTTTTTTCGCACTGCATCACGGCTTCCACCGTTCGAACACAAGAACTCTGTCGTTTCCGCCGAGATCACGAAACACCCCGACCGAACGGTACCCGGCCGCGGAGAATATCTCCGTAACCTGTTGGTGCTGCGTATGGCCGATCTCGACCGCAATCCTGCCTTGGAGTTCCAAATACGCTGCCGCTCCCGCGGCGATCTTCCTGTAGGGGCTCAGACCGTCCACGCCGCCATCGAGGGCCTGGCGTGGATCGAAACCGCGGACCTCGTCCTGCAGATTTCCAATGTCGTCTGAGGGTATATAGGGAGGGTTTGCGACAATTACATGGTACAGGCCAGAAACTTTTTCAAACCAGTCGGATTTGACCGGCGTGAACCGGCCGACGAGCCCCAATTCCCCGGCATTACGCATGGCTGTGGCCAGCGCCTCCTGCGAAATGTCAACGCCGGTGGCGGTCGCGGCCGGAACGGCGCTGAGCAGCGCCAGCGCGATGGCACCGGTACCGGTCCCTAGATCGAGGATGCGGCAGCCGCCCTCGCGTGCCGCCATTGCCTTGACGAAGGGCAGTATAGCCTCGACCAGCGTTTCGGTATCCGGCCGCGGCTCCAGCGTTTGCGGCGAAAGCGAAAGGCGCAAGCCGTAGAATTCGCGGTAGCCAAGGATCCGGTGTACCGGCTCGCCGGCGATGCGCCGCCGCAAGGCGGCTTCGATTACCGCCGTCACGTCCGTATCGACAGCGCGCCCGGGATCGGCGATGGCCTGCGTGCGACTGGTGCCGGAAAAATGCTCGACGATCAGCCTGGCATCGAGCGCCGGATCCGCGATCCCGGCTGCGGCGAGCCGGTTTCGCGCCTCCCGCAGCAGCGGCGCCAGCGTGGCGGGCAGGCTGTCAGCCATCGATGCCGATATCGGCGAGCAGCTTCGACTGGTGATCGGCTATCAGCGCGTCGATGATCTCGTCGAGTTCGCCCATCATCACCCGGTCGAGCTTATAGAGCGTCAGGTTGATACGATGATCGGTGACGCGACCCTGCGGAAAATTATAGGTGCGGATGCGTTCCGAGCGGTCGCCCGAGCCGACCTGCGACTTGCGCGATTCGGAACGTTCCTCGTCCGCCTTGCTGCGCTCGAGGTCGTAGAGCCTGGCGCGCAGGATCTGCATGGCCTTCGCCCGGTTCTGGTGCTGCGACTTTTCCGCCTGCACCACCATGATGCCGGTCGGCAGATGGGTGATGCGCACGGCCGAATCGGTGGTGTTGACGTGCTGGCCGCCGGAACCCGAGGCGCGCATCGTGTCGATGCGGATGTCTTCGGCCCTGATGTCGATGTCGACCTCTTCGGCTTCCGGCAGCACCGCGACCGTCGCCGCCGAGGTATGAATGCGTCCGCCCGCCTCGGTCGTCGGCACGCGCTGCACCCGGTGCACGCCGGATTCGAACTTCAGATGGGCAAAGACGCCCTTGCCCGAAACGGTGGCGATGATTTCCTTGTAGCCGCCGACCTCACCCTCGCTGGCCGACACCGTCTCGAAACGCCAGCCATGCGCCGCGGCATAGCGCTCGTACATGCGAAACAGGTCGCCGGCGAAAAGCGCCGCCTCGTCGCCGCCGGTGCCGGCGCGGATCTCGAGGATGGCGTTCTTGTCGTCGGCGGCATCCTTGGGCAACAGCAGGATCTGGATGTCCTTCTGCAGCGCCTCGATGCGATGCTTGACCTCCGGCAGGTCGGCCTCGGCCAAGGCGCGCATCTCGGCGTCGGTGCCCTTGTCGGCGAGCATCGCCTCCAGATCGGCCTGTTCGCGCTCGGCGGCGCGCAGCGCCCTGATCTTTGCCACCATCTCCTGGATGTCGGCATATTCGGAGGCCATCCTGACATAGGCGTCCGGCGCTGGCCCGGCCGACATCTGCGCTTCGAGCATGTCGAAACGCTTGACGACTTGATCCATACGGTCGCGGGGCAGGTTGATCATGGCGAAGTCTATAGCGGTATCGAGCGGTCATCGGCAAAGGCTTGCAGCAGCGCCCGCATCGGCAGGCCATGCGCCGGCGCCATCAGATTGTCGTCGAAGAACGCTTCCAGTTCGCTGAGCGGCAGTTCCGTCAGCATCGCCTTGACCGGGCCGATCGATGCCGGCGACATCGAGATCGAGCGATAGCCAAGGCCGATCAGCGCCATCGCCGAGATCGGCTTGCCGGCAAGTTCGCCGCACAGGGTCACCGGCGTCTGGTTGCGAGCCCCGGCATCGGCAATTTGCTTCAAAACACGCAGGAACGGCGTCGACAGCGGGTCGAAGCGGTCGGACAATTGGGTATTGCCACGGTCCACCGCCATGACGAACTGGAACAGGTCGTTCGAGCCGACCGAGACGAAATCGACCGCCTTCATCAACTCGTCGAGCTGGAACAGCAGCGACGGCACCTCCAGCATCGCCCCCACCTTAAGGCTGGTCGGCAAATGATGGGCAAAGCGCGACAAATGCCGGACCTCGCGATCGATGATCTCGCGCGCCTGCACGATCTCACCGAGTTCCGTCACCATTGGCAGCATCAGCTTCAGTTCGCGCCCGCCGCACGCCTTGAGCAGCGCGCGGATCTGGGTGCGCAGCAGGCCAGGCCGGTCGAGCGTCAGGCGGATGGCGCGCCAGCCGAGCGCCGGGTTCTCCTCCTGGATCGAGCCCTTGAAATAGGGCAGCACCTTGTCGCCGCCAATATCGATGGTGCGGAACGTCACCGGCTTGTCGCGCGCCGCCTCGAGCACGTCACGGTACAAGCGCTCCTGGGCTTCCGCGCGCGGAAAGGTCGAGGCGACCATGAATTGCAGCTCGGTGCGGAACAGGCCGATGCCGGCCGCGCCCGCTTCGGCCAGTTGCGGCAGGTCGACCGCCAGCCCGGCATTCATCAGAAGGTCGACCTGGACACCGTCCTTGGTCACCGACGGCTTCTTGCGCAGCTCGCGGTAGACCTCCTGCCGCCGCGCCCGGAAACGCACTTTCTCGGCATAGGCCGCCTCGAGGTCGGGCTGCGGGCGCAGATGGATCGCGCCTTCCTCGCCGTCGACGATGATGGCATCGCCGTTTTCCGCCATGGAAACGGCGCCCTTCATCTGGCCGGCGACCGGTATGCCCATGGCCCGCGCCACGATGACGACATGGCTGGTCGCGGCGCCGTCCTCCAGCACCAGCCCGCGCAGCTTGTCCCTGGGATAATCGAGCAGCTCCGCAGCACCCATGGAGCGGGCGACGATGATGGCGTCCTTGGGCAGCGAGGCCGCGACGTCCTCCGGTCCGCGCCCCATCAGCTGCCGCAGCAGCCGATTGGCGAGATCGTCGAAATCGCTCATCCGTTCGCGCAGATACGGATCGGTCATGTGCAGCATGCGGGCACGCATGTCGCTCTGCACCTTTTCGACCGCCGCTTCGGCCGTCAGGCCGTTGCGGATCGCCTCCTCGAGCCGGCGCACCCAGCCGCGGTCGTTGGCGAACATGCGATAGGCTTCGAGCACCTGGCGATGCTCGCCCTCGAAGGCGACGTCGCGGCGCTCCAGCATGTCGTCGATGGAGAGCCTGAGCGAGCCGAGCGACGCGTCGAGCCGCCTGACCTCTTCCTCGCTGTCCTCGTTGAAAAGATTGGTGACGACGATGCGCGGCTCGTGCAGCACCACATGGCCGAGCCCGACGCCTTCGTTGAAGGACAGGCCGGTAAAGCTTACCGGGCGGCGCAGATCGAGCTCTAGGCCGGGCCTTGTCAGCCGCTCCAGATCGCCGGTGGCGATCATCTCGGCGATCACCATCGCCGTCGTTTCCAGCGCCTCGACCTCGTCGTCGCGATAATGGCGCATGGTCTTGTTCTGCACGACCAGGACGCCGAGTGTCCGCCCTGCCCGCAGCACCGGCACGCCGAGGAAGGAATTGTATATCTCTTCCCCTGTCTCCGGCAGGTAGGCGAAGGCAGGATGCTCCTGTGCGTTGGAGAGGTTGAGCGGCCGCGCCGAGGCCGCGATCGTGCCGACCAGGCCTTGCCCCAGCCTGAGCTGCGCCAGGTGGACGGCGTTCGGGTTCAGGCCTTCGGTGGCGTAGAGTTCGAGCACCGAATCGGCGCGCAGCACATAGAGCGAGCAAACCTCGGCAACCATGTTGGAGGCGATGTCGCGCACGATTCGGTCAAGCCGCTCCTGCGGCTCCAGCGGCTCTTGCATGAGCTCGCGGAGCCGTTTCAGCAAAACGCGCGGGCCACTGGCCGAATCACGCATCGCGGCTTCTTCTCCAATAGCGTTTCAACCGGTGCAGGTTGCCCTGCACAGCGGCACAAACGCAACAACTCAATTAGAGCGCCATCGTCCAATTGGACGCATAAAGACCGCTCCAAGATTTTCGATCCGCTGCATCCTGCCTTCCGAAAATCGATTCCGATTTCGGGCCGATGCAGTCCGCTACTGCTTATCCAGACCGTACACGGAATGCAAAGTGCGAACTGCTAGTTCCGTATAGGGACCGTCGATCAGGATCGAAATCTTGATTTCGGACGTCGTGATGGCGCGGATGTTGATCGCGCGGTCGGCAAGCGCCTTGAAGGCGGTAGCGGCGACGCCGGCATGGCTGCGCATGCCGATGCCGATGACCGAGACCTTCGACATGCCGGCTTCCGACTGCACCACGTCGTAGCCGATCGTCGCCTTCAGCCGCTCGAGCACGGCGAGCGCCTTGTCGACGTCGCCGGATGGCACGGTGAAGGTCATGTCAGTGAACTTGCCGTCCTCGGAGATATTCTGGACGATCATGTCGACATTGATGTTGGCCTCGGCCAGCGGCCCGAAAATGCCGGCGGCGACGCCCGGCCGATCGCCGACGCGGCGCAACGAAATCTGCGCCTCGTCCTTGGCGTAGGCAATTCCGGTGACGACCTGCTGTTCCACGATCTCTTCCTCGTCGCAAATAAGCGTTCCCGGCGGATTAAGCAAATCCCCCATTCCTGGTGCGTCGGGATCGTCGAAGGACGACCGCACGAAAGTACGCACCCTGTGCACCATGGCAAGCTCGACCGAGCGCACCTGCAGGACCTTGGCGCCGAGCGAGGCCATTTCGAGCATTTCCTCGAACGAAATCTTGGCCAGCCGCCGCGCCTTCGGCTCGATGCGCGGATCGGTCGTATAGACCCCGTCGACGTCGGTGTAGATATCGCAGCGGTCGGCCTTGACCGCTGCCGCGATGGCGACTGCGCTGGTATCGGAGCCGCCACGACCGAGTGTCGCGATCCGATTGTCCGGCCCGATGCCCTGGAAACCGGCAACCACCGCCACCTGGCCTTCGCCGAAGCGCTTGATCAAGAACGCGCCGTCGATGTCGAGAATGCGCGCCGCGCCATGCGCGTTGTCGGTCTTGATCGGGATCTGCCAGCCTTGCCAGGAGCGGGCATGCACGCCGATATTCTGCAGCGCGATCGCCAGCAAGCCGGCAGTGACCTGCTCGCCGGAGGCGACCACGGCGTCATATTCACGCGCATCGTGCATCGGCGAGGCCTCGCGCGTCCATTGCACGAGCTCGTTGGTCTTGCCGGCCATCGCCGAGACCACGACGGCGACCTCATGGCCGGCGTCGACCTCGCGTTTGACATGACGCGCCACATTGCGGATGCGGACGATGTCGGCGACGGACGTTCCGCCGAATTTCATCACGATGCGCGCCATAGAAGCGAAATGCCTTTGACTGGATGCCGGACCGAAGGCCGAAAAGCGGAAAAATGCGCCAAGCTGTGGCCGGGCGCTCAATGCGCGGCCTCCTTAGCCAAATGATCGCGGTTTCGCAAGGCATGCCGCCGCTGCCGGCCAGGCGACACACGAGCACAGCGTCACGCCTGCACTGCCTCTTGGCAAATGCCGCTCGCTTCAGCCCAGCTGTGCCGTGGCTCTCCACAGGCGCGGATAATCGAGGACGAAACCGAGCGGCGAGACCTCCAGTGTCTCGTGGTAGCCGAACATCGGGGCGGCATAGGCGTAATGTGCAGCATCGACGCGCTGATAGGTTTGCTCGAGGCGAACGAGCCTGAGTTCGGGAAATGTCAGATAGGCTGCCGGCGCGGGCGTCGCCGTACCGACATCGAGGGCAAAACGGCGAAGCGCCAAAAGGTTTGTGGCGGGCGTGAAGCCGAGATCGACATCGATGAGACCGTCGACTTCCGCTTGATGCTCGCCGTTCAGCGTCCATTGGCGCTCGGTCAGCCGGTCGATCCTGTAATGCAGCTCTTGCGTGCCGAGAAAGCCGTCGGCGCGCGCCGATCGTGTATGCCAATCGGCGTCGCAGTCCGCCTCGTAGGCGATGCTGCACGGCTCGCCGTCCTGGACGAAAAGCGCCTGTCCCCTGAGGTTCCACCCGGAACTCGCTTCCGACAGAAGGCAAGCGTCGTGGCCTTCCTGGTCAAGCCGGCGCCAAAGAATGGAAGCAACCGTTCGCATCATTGCGCACTCCTCCGAACCCGATGTCTCTGCTTCGTCCGCCAAAGCCTAGGCGTTTCCTTCCGGCACACCATCAACTGACACGTGCTGACACAAATGCAGCCGGCAAAAGGCCGCGCCGGAAGGCATCGCGCGCATCGCACCGCCGGCGGTGAATTTCGCGCCTTGACATTCGCAGCCTCGCGCCCGACTTCCTAGCGTCCGAGGAGACCACGCCATGCCAGAGCCCCGACGATCGACGATCGATGCCGGAGAGGTGGAACGCTTTTCCGCCCTTGCTGCCGAATGGTGGAACCCGAACGGCAAGTTCCGCCCGTTGCACAAGTTCAACCCGATCCGGCTTGCCTATATCCGCGACCAGGTGGCGGCCCGCTTCGGCCGCGATCCGCGTGCGGCACGGCCATTCGAAGGCCTGCGCTTCCTTGACATCGGCTGCGGCGGCGGGCTTTTGTGCGAGCCGATGGCGCGGCTTGGCGCCGAAGTGGTCGGCGCCGATGCCTCCGCCACCAACATCGAAGTGGCCAAGCTGCATGCGGCGGAAGTCGGCGTGAGCGTGGATTATCGCGCCACGACCGCGGAAGACCTTGCCGATGCCGGCGAAAAATTCGACGTCATCCTCAACATGGAAGTGGTCGAGCATGTCGCC
This sequence comes from Mesorhizobium sp. M0408, assembly GCF_040321495.1. Lineage (NCBI taxonomy): Bacteria > Pseudomonadati > Pseudomonadota > Alphaproteobacteria > Hyphomicrobiales > Phyllobacteriaceae > Mesorhizobium > Mesorhizobium sp. M0408. The sequence goes on from NZ_JAMYRO010000018.1 coordinate 15,585, forward strand.
AATGTCGATCTGTTCCTGGCCAAATGCGGCGAGATGGTCAAGCCTGGCGGCATCATGTTCGTCGCCACCATCAACCGCACGCTGAAGGCCCTGGGCCTGGCCATCATCGGCGCCGAATATGTGCTGCGTTGGCTGCCACGCGGCACCCACCAGTTCGGCAAGCTGGTGCGCCCCGAGGAACTGGAAAAGGCGCTTGCCGGCGCCGGCCTGACCGTCATCGACCGCACCGGCGTCACCTACAACCCGCTCGCCGACCGCTGGCAGCGCTCGAAGGACATGGACGTCAACTACATGGTGCTGGCGGAGAAGGCATCCGTTTGAAGCTTACGCCTTCTGGCCCCTATGGCCTCTGGCTTTGCGCCTTGGTGGTGATGAACACGCCGGCGGTGATGATGACGGCACCGGCCCAGGTCAGCAGTTGATAGCGCTCGCCGAGGAAGAGGGTCCCGGCAAACAGCCCGACCGCCGCCGCGACGTAGCCGATCTGGCTGAGATAGACCGGGCCGCCGACCGCTTGCAGGCGGAAGAAGAAGGCGAACATCGCCGAGGCTGATGCCACCTGTGCCGCAGCGACCAGCGGCACGCCGCCGAGCGAGCCGAATGCATTGCCGCCAAGCAGGACCAGAATGCCGGCAAACAGCATCAAGGCTGCTGCCAGATGGCTGCCGACGGCGAGCTCGATCGGGCCGGTGCCTTCGGGCCAGTCGACGGTACGGTAAATGTTGCCGGCGGCGAGGCTGACCGGGATGAGCAGGCCCATCGCAACCCAGAAAAATTCGGCCGGCTGGCCCGCTTCGCCGCGCGTCACCGCCACCATGACTGCGCCGACGAAACCGACGACTATGCCGACGATGCCCAGCATGGTCGGGCGCCTGACGCCGAGCAGCATCGAGAACACCAGCGTGACGACCGGCGACAGCGTGAACATGATGCCGCTGTAGCCGGCGCCCAGATGCGGAATGGCTGAAAACATCAGCAGATTGGGGATTGCATATGAGACGGCCGCGGTGACGAAGAAATAGCGCAGCCTGTGCGGCGTAAGCCGCATGCGCTTCCCGTTGAGCAGCAATGCGCACAAAAGCACGCCGCCGGCACCAAGCGAGATGACGAAGGCCCAGACCATGGCGGCCACGCCGGCCGCCGTCGCGATCTTGCCGAACGGCAGCGTCAGGCCGAGCAGTCCACCGGTGACAACCAGAAGGCCAAGCGCCGAGTCCCAGAGAAATTTCATCGCACCGTCCCGTCGCCCGTTCGCGGCACTTGGCCAATATCGCAAGCTGAGGTAAGATAAGCTAAAGATTCTTCACGTCAAGATACATAACGGTGAGAGACATGGATCGCGCAGCAAAAGCGATCGGGCAATGGAAAAAGGAACGGCCGGATCTCGATGTCTCGCCGATGGCCGTGCTCGGACGGTTGAACGAGGCCGCCTCGCTGATCGCACGAGAGCGGCTGGCGCCGCTGTTTGCAAGTTACGGGCTGCAATCCGGAGAATTCGATGTGCTGGCAACGCTGCGTCGTTCCGGGCCGCCATACGCGCTGACGCCGACGGCTCTCTACGAGGCGACGATGGTGACGTCGGGCGCGATGACCAACCGCCTCGACCGGCTCGAGAAATCCGGCCTGATCAAGCGCGGGCCGCACCCCGACGATCGCCGCGGCATTGTCGTGCAGCTGACTAAAAAGGGTCTGGCGTTGATCGACGAGGCGGTTACCGCTCACGTCGCCAACGAGCACCAGATACTTTCCGGCCTGATACGCCCGGAGCAGATCATGCTCGCTCGCCTGCTCGAAAAATTGATAGCGAGCCTGAACTAACCCAAACGGCAACCACTGGGACTCTGCGATCATTGCATTGGGAGTCGTAACTGCCAGAGGAGTTTGCCGATGACAGAACATGCAGTCGTGATTGCCGGAGGAGGTCCGACGGGCCTAACCCTGGCAGGCGAGTTGGCGTTGGCAGGCATCGACGTAGCCATTGTCGAACGCCGCCCGAACCAAGAGCTTGCCGGTTCGCGTGCTGGAGGTCTGAGTTCACGCACTCTCGAAGTTTTCGATCAGCGCGGCATCGCGGACCGGTTCCTCGCCGAAGGACAAATAGCCCAAGTCACGGGATTCGCGGCGATGCGTTTAGACATCAGCGATTTTCCGACCCGCCACAACTACGGGCTGGCGCTGAGACAGAAACACATTGAGCGCATTCTCGCTGGATGGGTCAGCGAGCTGGCAGTGCCGATCTATCGCGCCCGTGAATTAACGTGTTTCGTGCAGGACGACGCCGGCGTCACCATCGAACTGTCCGATGGTGCGTCGCTGCGGGCAAGCTATCTCGTCGGGTGTGATGGAGGCCGCAGTCTGGTCCGCAAAGCTGCTGGCATTGAGTTTCGAGGATGGGATGCGACGACCAGCAGCATCCTCGCCGAGGCCGAGATGGCGGAGGAGCCGCCACTGGGCATTCATCGCACCGCACTTGGCATCCATGCCTTCGGCAGGGAAGAGTACGAAATTCGTGACGGCAAGGTCGTCTTTGCCGATAAAGGTCCCATAGGCGTCATGGTCACTGAAAAGAATGTCGGCGCCACGACCGAGCCCACGCTGCGCGATCTCCGCGAAGCGCTCGTCGCCGCATGCGGAACAGATTACGGAATCCATAGCCCAACCTGGATTTCCAGGTTCACGGACATGTCGCGGCAGGCGGCGGCTTACCGCAAGGGCCGGGTTCTCCTAGCGGGCGATGCCGCCCATGTGCATTCCCCGGTGGGCGGACAAGGCCTCAATATCGGTGTGCAGGATGCGGTGAACCTCGGTTGGAAGTTGGCCCAAGTGGTGAAAGGAACATCGCCTGAACGCTTGCTCGACACTTATCACATCGAGCGGCATCCGGTTGCGGCCCGCGTGTTGCGTACGACAATGGCACAGGTCGCATTGCAACGTACTGATGATCGCACTGAAGCCTTGCGTGAAATCGTATCAGAGCTCCTTGGGATGGAGGAGCCTCGCAAACGGATCGCTGCCGAGATGTCCGGACTTGGTATCCATTACGACCTCGGCCAGGGGCATCCGCTGGTCGGCCGCCGCATTCCTGACCTCGACCTGGCCACGCCTGATGGTCCCATGCGCGTATTTGCGCTCCTCCAAAAAGCGCGGCCAGTGCTCTTGAATCTCGACGCGCCGGGCAGCCTCGACATCAAGCCGTGGTCAGACCGCATTAAGTTGGTTTACGCCAAATGGGACGATCCATGGGAGTTGCCTGCGCTAGGTTTGGTCTCCGCTCCAACCGCAGTTTTAATCCGACCCGATGGATATGTTGCTTGGGTAGGCGACAGGACGCAGGATGGTCTTCAAGACGCGATGAACACCTGGTTCGGACCACCGGGCTAAAAACCGCAAAAACCAGTTAGCTCGAATGGTCCCGAAATCAAACGGCTACGGAGGGCAAAAACTCAGATTCTGGTCGCAGAGCCTCGTTTGGGCCGGCGAACAGCTCTGATCTTGCCGCTGTTTCCGCCGCCACAGAAAAACTGGTCACCGCCATCGGATTCGAGCCCCGACACGCCTGTTCCCGGCGGCATATCGAGCTTCTCAAGGACCTTTCCCGTTTCAGGATCGATCCGTCTGACATCGCTCTCCTCGCCCTCCCAGGTGCCATGCCACAGCTCGCCGTCGACCCAGCTGACCCCGGTTACGACGCGGTTGGAAACGATGGTGCGAAGGATTGCCCCTGTCTCGGGATCGACCTGATGAATCTTTCGGCCCCGATGCTGCCCGACCCAGAGCGTTCCTTCGGCCCAGGCGAGCCCGGAATCACCGCCATTGCCAGGCGCCGGGATCGACGCCAGCACCCGGCCATTCCTCGGATCGATCTTCTGGATGCGATCCTCGGCGATCTGATAGAGGTGATGGCCGTCGAAGGCCGTTCCGGCGTGTGCCGCGACGTCGATCGAGCGCACCACTTTGCCGCTCGCCGGATCGAAGGCGTTCAATCTGTCGCCTGAGGCAAACCAGACATGCTCACCGTCGAAGGTAACGCCGTCCACGTGGTCGACACCCGGAAAGGGTCCATATTCTCGAAGGATTTCGGCTGCGGATCGTTCCATGATTCCATCCTAGTAGCCCGGCAGTGGGCCGGGGAGTAACAAGATTGTCGGGAAACCCGTCAGCGGCGGGGTCATCCAGCGACGCGCCCGTCCGCGGCCGAACGACTGCACCTTGCCGGCCTGGGCGAGCTGCTCGAGCGCTCGCTGCACGGTACGCGAACTGGCTCCAAGCGCAATCGACAGGGCCGAACTCGACCAAGACTCGCCGTCGGCGAGGAAGGCGAGCACGGCGGCATGCTCTTCTTCGACGGGTGGCGCCAGCACGACGACCTCACCTGCGCGGCGCGGGGCCAGCGCAAAGCCCCGCTTCGTCGCGCTCACATCCGCCAAGCTCCGAAGCTCCGCGCGAAGCCGCCCGACTTCGACCCGTAACCGTGCGCGATGTGATTCGTCCGCGTCCTTTCCGCGGAAAGCGCGCGCAATGAGCGTCGATCTTGCCACGTCCCCCGGCCAGGCTTCGGCCAGCGCGCGGGCCAGCGCGAACAGCACCGGGCGGGTCGCCAGCGAGACGACCGTGTCTGCGACCCGCACGACATTGCGGCATGCATCCACCACGAGCGCCCCCGACGCCAGGAGCGCTTCGACTTCGTCGAGCAGGAGGGGCCGTTCCCCGCCACGCGCGACAAGGCGTGCGGCCGGCGTGTCCAGCACCAGCGATGCGCTCTCCACCTCCGCGATCAGCGCGGGGATGCCGGACGCGCGCGCCGCCCGCGCCGCCAGGCCAAGCGCGGCGCGCGCAGGGCCGGTCCGCAAGCGGCGGATGGCGATGCCGGCGACAGCCAGCTCGTGGGCGGCCCGCGATGCCGGCGGCAGCGGCGAGGGATCGAAGCCGTCCAGCCTGCGCTCGGCTTCGTCGAGATGGCCGATCAGCAGCAAGCGCCGAACGTCGAGGTTGCGCGCATGCGCGGCGTTGACGCGGTCGCCATGCTTTTCAAGCGTCGCCCGTGCGGCGTCGAGTGCCTTGGCCGGCCAGGTAAGGTCGCGCGAGACGAGCGCGATCTCGGCCTCGGCGACGATACACCGCGCGCGGGCCACGGCCTCCCTCGGGCTGAATGCGCGCGCCGCCCTCTTGAGAAGAACCTTCGCCCGAACCAGGTCGCCAAGCTGCGCCATTGCGATACCGCGCAACGCCAGTGCCGGCGCATCGTCGCGCAGCGCAACCCGTTTCAAAGCGCCGAGCGGATCGCCCGCCGCAAGCGCATGCGCCGCGGCCGTGATCAGCGAGTCCATCGGAATCCCGTCACACTTGTCACTCCCATGGCTTCGACATCCGGCGCTAAGTCCATCTCACCAACCAGTCGTATCGACAACGGCGACTGTAGCCAACCTGAGTTGCGGCGCGCCAACCTTGAGTCGCGGCTAGACCGTGCACTGGGCTCGAACACAACGATAAGCATTAGGAGAGACGCAATGAAGATCGAAGGTACAACCATCCTGGTGACTGGCGCCAATCGGGGCATCGGTCGGGCACTGGTCGAGGAAGCCCTGAGCAGAGGCGTAAAGCGCGTCTATGCCGCAACCCGCCAACCGATGGCTCATCCGGACCGGCGTGTGACGTCCCTGACCATGGATGTGACCAACGCTGCGCAGATCCGGGAGGCCGTCGAGAAGATCGATGCTCTCGATATCCTCATCAACAACGCCGGCGTATCGCCCATCGATGACCTCAGCGACCGTCGTGTGCTCGAACAACAGCTGGCCGTAAACCTCTTCGGCTCGTACGACGTTACCCAGGCTCTGCTGCCGTTGCTGGCCCGGTCGCGGGGAGCCATCGTCAACATTCTGTCGCTGGCCTCGATTGCCGCCGTGCCGTTCAGTCCGGCTTACTCCATCTCGAAGGCGGCCTCGTTCTCGCTGTCGCAGTCGTTGCGCACCCTTTTGGCCGGACGGGGTGTCAGCGTCCACAGGGTCCTTCCCGGCCCGGTGGACACGGACATGACACGGGGCCTGGACATCGCGAAAGCCTCTCCGGAGTCTGTCGCGCGGGCGATCCTGGACGGAGTGGAGAACGGCGAAGAGGAAATCTTCCCCGATCCCATGTCGGAATCCCTGGCGGAGGGCTGGCGCAGCAGTGCAGTCAAGGCGCTTGAACGCCAGTTTGCAGCCTATGCGGAAGCAACTCCGTCAAGTGGTGGGCATGAAAGAAGCAGCGAAACGATTGCCCGCGAGCCCCATCCTTGCTGCTCGGCCTGAAATTGCGGACGCTTGTGCAGGGGGCGGCGGCATCGCCGCTCTGGGCGGAAGCGAACCCCCACAAGCGAAACGGAGCATCATTTTCGCTTGTCGAAATGCGCTTCAGCTTCTTGTCGCCTGATACGCCTCTGATATCGCCGCCGGGCGAAAAAGACGATCAAGTCTGCCAGCCAACCTGGAGCATTGAGATGGAGCAAGGCATCACGCGCGCTATCAATTTGCCGACCATTCATCGCTACATTGGAAAAATCCGAGGGTTCCGTTTGTCGAGCTTCGACCCATTGACGAATACTCGCCCCGTCCGGCAGTTTCGCCGCAAAAGCCAGTTCACGTCTCATGCAAACCCACTCCACCCGGTGGCGCAATTCCTCCTCATAGCCAATGCCTCGCTGATGGAGACGCGCATGCGTCGCCTCATGCACTATCGCGCTGGCGATCTGGTCGCTCAGCGTGTGCTCGCCTAGAACAAATCGCCGATCAAGCTCGCAAGTCGAAGTCGATTTCACAAATTGCGCAGCGGCACCTGGATTGATTGTAATCCAGATCCGTTTGAGATCGCGGACCAGACGGCTGTATCGAACAGGGTCAAATTTCTGAATCAACCGCAGCGCGGCGGCAACCTTATCTGCATCTTTCCCACCGCTCTCGCCATTATAGAAAACTGGCAACCCATCGATCGTCCTCTTGTCGATCGACTTTATAGCCAACCAGCTGAAAACACGGATCACTACCTCTGAACCACGCCGCTTTTCAGTCTTCTCCGGATGGGGCAAGACTTTCCTCAGTTGCGGTCGTCGGGGAAGCTTGGAATAGGCATGAACTCGACGCCGTCTTCGGCCAGGCTCTTGGCCTCGTCCAGCGTCGCCTCGCCATAGATGCCGCGCGGATCGCTTTCGCCGAAATGGATCTTGCGCGCTTCCTCGGCAAATTTGTCGCCGACATAGTCGGCATTCTCGCGCACCTTGTCGGCCATGGCCTTGAGCTGCGCCAGCGCCTGCTTTTGCGCCTCGCCCATGGCCAGCGCGATGCTTTCGCGCTTGCGCCCGGTGGAGACGGCAGGCGCCATCAGCGCCTTGTCGACCTTGCGCGAGCCGCAGGCCGGGCAATCGACGAAACCGCGCCTCTTCTGGGTGTCGAAATCGTCGTTGCTGCGGAACCAGGCCTCGAATTCGTGCTCGTGTTCGCAGATCAGGGAAAAGCGGATCAAGAGGCGGCACCCCTGAGCGGCATTGCCTCCGCCGAACCGGCGTTTACGGCAAAATCGCGTGCGTTTTTGAGATTCGGTATCTTTTTGCGCGCAGCGACTGACTGCGCCGGGTCGATCTCGGCGACGATCACCGCCGGCTCGTCATGCGCAGCTTCGGCGACGATGCGGCCCCAGGGATCGACGATCAGCGAATGGCCATAGGTTTCGCGGCCGTCCTCGTGCACGCCGCCTTGCGCGGCGGCAACCACATAGGCGCCGTTCTCGATGGCGCGCGCCCTGAGCAGCACGTGCCAATGCGCTTCGCCGGTCTGGCGGGTGAAGGCGGCGGGCACCGAAAGCAGATCGGCGCCGGCCAGCGCCTCGGCACGGAACAGCTGCGGAAAGCGCAGATCGTAGCAGACGGCAAAGCCTAGCTTCGCGCCATTGACTTCGGCGACGACGGCCTCGGTGCCAGGCTCATAGGCGGCGGATTCGCGCCAGCTCTCGCCATTGTCGAGATCGACGTCGAACATGTGGATCTTGTCGTAGGTGGCAATCCTGGCGCCGTCCGGCCCGAACAGAAGGGCGCGGTTGGCAAGCTTGCCGTCGGCGCGCAGAATGGCGGTCGAGCCGATATGCAGGAAAATGCCGAGCTCCTTGGCCAGCCGCCGCGACGTCGAGACGACGATGTCCTTGTCCTCGGAGGTGAAGGAAGCGGCCCGTGCCTGGCTGTCGCGGATCAGCGCGCCGGTCATTTCCGGCGTCTGGATATAGGTCGCGCCAAGGCCTGCCGCCTCGCGCACCAGCCGTTCCAGATCGACCGCATTGCGCTCCGGGCTGGTTCCCGAACGCATCTGGATCGCCGCCGCCTTGAAACCACCCATCGTCATGTCCTTATCTGGCCGAGCCGTTGGCGAGCAATTTGTCCAGCCGTCCTTCCGCCTCCAATTCGTGGAGATCGTCAGAGCCGCCGACATGCGTGTCGCCGATGAATATCTGCGGAAAGGTGGAACGGCCGTGAGCGCGGGAGATCATCTCCTGGCGCAGCTCCGGCGAGAACGAGGCGTCGTGCTCGGTGTAGGTCACACCCTTCCTGTCGAGCAGCCGCTTGGCCGCGGTGCAATAGCCGCACATCATCCGCGTGTAGATCGTCACATCGACCATCGGTCAGCAATCCTGCCTCGTTCCTAGGCTATATAGGCGCCGATTCGTCGGCCCGAAAGTCCCCCGGCAGCACACGCGCAAAGGTCAGTACGTCGACCGCGCCGGCACCGCCCTTCTTCAACGCCTTGGCGACCGCGCGGACGGTGGCGCCGGTGGTGTAGACATCGTCGATCAGCAGCACCCGGCGGCCGGCGATTTCGATCTCCGCCTCATCAGGCACTTTGAATGCGGCGCGAACATTTTCCTCGCGTTCCCGCCGCTCAAGCCCGACCTGCTGGCGCGTGAGTTTGACGCGCCTGATGGCTGATGGCGCGAAAGGCCGCTCCCCGAGCTGCGCCACCGCCCGCGCCAGTTCCGCCGACTGGTTGAACTGCCGTCGGAAGAAACGCCGCCAGTGCAGCGGCACCGGCACGACCACGTCGGCCTCGGCGATGAGCTCGGCACCGGCGCGAAGCATCCAGCGCGCCATCCACGGCGCCAGATCGGTGCGGTCCTGGTATTTCAGCCCTTGCACCATCTGGCGGGCAACGCCGGAATAGGCGACCGCCGCCCGCGCGCGCTCGAACGGCGGCGGGTCGGCTATCGCCTCCGCCGACAGGAAACCCTCACCCATATTGTGGGTGAACGGCGTGCCCATCACCGGGCACCACGGCCGTTCCAGCAGCCTGAGTTTCGGCCAGCAGGCGCCGCACAACACGCCGGGCTGCGAGACATGGCGGCGGCAGCCGGCACAGACCGGCGGGAACAAGAGGCGCGCTGGCCAGCCCAATGCCTTGCGGGCAATGCTCTTGATCGCACTACGCTTGATCTCTGGCATGGGATCGGCCACGTGGTTGGTCCTCCGCATCACTATATCAGAGAGCGAAGCACAAGGACCTGCCCATTGCAGCCTGTAATTGACACCTCGCTCTGGCTGGCGCGCAAGCGCCGGGCACTGGCCCGCCCCATCGCCGGCGCGGATTTCCTCATGCGGCGGGCGGCCGAGGATCTTGCCGACCGGCTCGGCGCCGTCGAACGCAGGTTCGGCAAGGCGGCCTCGTTGTTTTGCCAGACGCCGGCTGCAGCAGAGGTGCTCGCCGAAAGCGGCAAGGTGACGGAAAACGTGCGCGTCGAGGCCGACGCCGCTTTCCTGGGTGGCCAGCCAGGACTGTTGGCGCCGTTGGAAACCGTGCCATTCGAGCCGGAAAGCCTCGACCTCGCAGTGTCGCTGCTGTCGCTGCAGGCGATGAACGACATTCCCGGCATGCTGGTGCAGGTCCGCCGGGCGCTGAAGCCGGACGGGCTTTTCCTTGGCGCCTTCGCCGGCACAGGCACGCTCTCCGAACTGCGCGAAAGCCTGCTTGCCGCCGAGACCGAGCTCTATGGCGGCGCCAGCCCGCGTGTGATCCCGTTCACCGACGTCCGCGACGCCGGCGCACTGCTGCAGCGCGCCGGCCTGGCACTGCCGGTTGCCGACGTCGAGACGATCACGGTGCGCTACGATTCGCTATTTGGCCTGGTCGCCGACCTGCGCGCTATGGGCGAGACCAGCGCGCTTGTCGACCGCAGCAGGCGGCCGGGCACGCGAGCGCTGTTCGCGCGCGCCGCCGAAATCTATGCGGAGCGGTTTTCGGATGCCGATGGCCGCGTCAGGGCGAGTTTCTCGGTGGTCTGGATGTCAGGCTGGGCGCCCGATGCCTCTCAGCAAAAGCCGCTGAAGCCGGGCTCCGCAAAAATATCGCTGAAGACAATCCTGGAAAACCCCGGCGGCCCCTGAGCGGATCCTTGCGCAAAAGCCAAGCGTATCCCACGCAAAAGCTAAGCCGGTCACTGTGCAAAAGCGTTGGCAAGCTTGCTGCTGTTGTCGCTGAACAACCACTGAATGGCGCCGGCAGCCTGGCCAATACCCGCGACAATGGCAAGCGACAGCACGGCGACGATCAAACCATATTCGATAGCCGTCGCACCCCTCTCGTCTTCTAAAAATCGTTGCAGCAAGATTTTCATGGGCGCCATCCCTCTTGCCCGAACCTAGCGCCGACCCGTTAAGAAAGGTTAATGCGACAGGCTTAACGCGCGGTGAACCAGCTGCATTCTAGGAACCAGCTGCATTCTAGGGTCCAGACTCGATCAGGTCAGCAACGAAGACCTCATATAAACTCGGCGGCCTGACCATCCTGAAGATAACCGAACACGCGAAAGCCGTCAGGCATTTCCTCGCCGGGCACATGCACCTTCTTGAGAGCCGAGCGGACAAGTTCTCGCTGGGCGGGCGTTTCGACCTGAATGTCTAAGTGAAGGATGGATTCGTATCCGCCCTCCCTGAAGTGGTAGAACCACTCGCGGTCGGGCTGTGAGTGGTAGCCGTTTGTGGAAAGCGTGCTCCAAGATGGTGGCGGCGTGAGCGCGTACATTTCTAGCCGAAGCTCATCCCATTTTGTGTTGTTCATCGCCGGATTGAGCATTTCGTCGCCTCTCAAAGCCAGAACGAGATCATGGTAGCCAATGCCACCCCAGACAGGAAGTTGGTGGCGAGTTTGTCGTAGCGGGTGGCGATGCGGCGGAAATCCTTGAGGCGGCAGAAGGCGTTCTCGATCAAGTGTCGTCCACGGTATCGCTCTTGGTCGTAACGGATTGCTCTCTTTCGATTGCGCCGTCCCGGGATTGCCGGCGTAGTCTTTCCCTCGCGCAGTGAACGGCGCAGTCGATCCGCATCGTGGCCCTTGTCGCCCAATAGGTAGCGCATCGGGCCAGCGCGTTCGAGTAGGGCTGGCGCTGCCTTCACGTCGCTGACGTTTCCTGCCGTCAACATCAACGCGTAGGGGCGGCCGACGACGTCTGTGAGTGCATGGACCTTAGTTGTCCAACCGCCGCGCGAACGGCCGATGGCCTGCGCTTGGCGCCCCCTTTTGCGCCGAATGCCGCCCGCTGGGCTTTGACGTAGGTGCTGTCGATCGCGGTGCTTTTCGTCACTGCGCCGGCCTGAACCAGCGCATCAAGCATCTTCAGCCAGAAGCCTCGTCGCGACCAGCGGTTGAAGCGATTGTAAACCGTGGTCGAGGGACCATAATCGGCAGGACAATCACACCAGCGGCAACCCACCTTCAGCACGTGCAGGATACCCGAAATCACCCGACGATCGTCCACGCGACGCGCACCACGCTGGTTCTTGGGCAAGTGCGGCTCGATCGTTGCCCATGCTTCGTCCGATAGCCAAAACAAAGCCATACTGCTCCTCCTGATCCACACCCGCTGGTGAATCAGGAAAGCGCCCTCCCTTCAAGGGGCTGATTGGGTTTTGGCCCTAGGAAACAGCCGAATCCTGGAGATCTGTTGAGGAGTCAGCAGTCGCCGCTGCTTCTGCCATCGGCCCGTATAACGCAGACCGAACTGGGCAGCGGCTGCAGCACGCTCTTGCGTAGCGTATAGCTGTCGCGCTGGCCGATCGAGCCGGTGCTCATCGTATCAAGCCCGTCGCGGGCAAACTGCGAGCGGGTCCGGCTGTCGAGGTAGGGCGTCGCGATCAAGGCCAGAGCCACCGCGGCCGAGCCGAACAAGAGGGCGATGCGCAATATTCCCATGCCGGCATTGGCGGCGCCAGGAAGGCGGTCGGGCCAAGGCGAGTCCCAGTCCTTTTCAAGGCTCATGCAAATCGCTCCCCAGCGGTGGAATCGGCGAAACCGCCTAGCATCAATTTTTCACGGTCAGATAAATCTTTCATTAACGCTGCTGCCGGCGCGTTGCGGCGCTGCCCGATTTACGGCAGGTCGGCCGCTACAGCAGATCGATGAGGAACTGGATCAGCGGGGCATCGGCCGGCGGCATTGGAAAATCGCGCATCTGGCGCGGCCGCACCCATTTCAGCACCTGGCCTTCCTTCGGCTGGGCAATGCCGCGGAACCGACGGCAGACGAACAGCGGCATCAGCAGGTGAAAATCATCGTAGGAATGGCTGGCGAAGGTGAGTGGCGCCAGGCAAGGGATGTCGGTTTCGATGCCGATCTCCTCGTACAATTCGCGGATCAGGCATTGTTCCGGCGTCTCACCGGGCTCGACCTTGCCGCCCGGAAACTCCCACAGGCCGGCGAGTTGCTTGCCTTCGGGCCGCTGCGCCAAAAGCACGCGCCCGTCGGCGTCGACCAGCGCGCAGGCCGCGACCAGGAGCAGGCGTTTGCCGATCGTATCCAAGCCGCTCATGCGCCGGGTGGCCGGCGATAGCGATAGCGATAGACTTCGTCGAATCCGAGCGAACGGTAGAGCGCCAGCGCCGGCGCGTTGTCCGCCTCGACCTGCAGCCAGGCTTCCCGCGCCCCGCGCAGCCGCGCCCATTTCAGCGCCGACCGGATGAGATGGCGGCCATGGCCCTGGTTGCGCACCGACCTGTCGGTGGCGATCTCGAACAGGCCGGCAAGGTCGCCGTCATGCACGCAGATCAACGTTGCCAGCGGTTCGCTGCCGGCCTCCAGCGCAAACAGCCCGGCCTCCGGCTGGATGGCGCCGATGATCTCCGACAGGCCCGGCCGCAGCGACACATCCGAGCCGCTCACCTTGAGCGCCGCGCCGATGAAACGGCTGATGTCCTTCAACGGAATCTGGTCCATGGCGTCGTCGAGCATGGCGTCCGCCAGCGGCAGCCGCATGACCAGCGACTCCGCGAATATGCTCCAGCCCTCGCCGTCGAGGTACTTCGAAAGATCCGGCCCCGACAGCGGCGAGATGCGAAAGGTCAGCGGCCTGCCATAGGCGTCGAAGCGGCGGCTGGCGCGGCCGATGCGCTCGGCAATGTGCTGGATGTCGCCCGGATCGAGCGGATTGACCGAGTTCAGCCGCTTGGCCGGGTGGCCGGCCGTCAGCCGAACCACCCAGGTGCCGTCATAATGGACGGCGGCCGCCGGCCAGGCGCGAAAGCCGGCCGCCTCATAGCGGCGCACGATCGCCAACACGCTTGCCGGATGTCTGGAAGCCAACGCCATCAGCTCCGATAATCGCCGTTTATGGCGACATATTCCTTGGTGAGATCGCAGGTCCACACCGTCGCCTTGCCGCGGCCGATGCCGATATCGGCGCGGATGCGGATCTCGTCGCGCTTCATATACGCCGAAGTCGCCTCCTCGGAATAGGCGGCGTCGCGCTCGCCCTGATAGGCCAGGCGGTTGTCGCCGAACCAGATCGACAGAAGGTCGCGGTCGGCCGGTTCGCCGGCCTTGCCGACGGCCATGACGACGCGGCCCCAATTGGCGTCCTCGCCGGCGACTGCCGTCTTGACCAGCGGCGAATTGGCGATCGACAGCGCGATGCGCTTGGCCGAGCGGGCCGATTTGGCCCCAGTGACGGTGACCTCGACCTGCTTGCGGGCGCCCTCGCCGTCGCGCACCACCTGCAGTGCCAGCGATTTCAGCACCTTGCCGAGGGCACGGCGGAAGGCGCCGAGGCGCGCATCCTTGGGGTCGGAAATTGCCGGCGCGCCGCGCCTGGCGGCAGCACCCGTGGCGAATATCAGCAGCGTGTCGCTGGTCGAGGTATCGCTGTCGACGGTGACCGCGTTGAAGGTCTTGGCCGTGCCGCGCGACAGGAGATCCTGCAGCACCGGCGCTGCGATCGGCGCATCGGTGGCGATGAAGGAAAGCATCGTCGCCATATCGGGCGCGATCATCCCGGCGCCCTTGGCGATACCGTTGATGGTGACCTCGGCATCGCCGAGCTTGACCGTCGCGGTCGCCAGTTTGGGATAGGTGTCGGTGGTCATGATCGCCTTGGCGGCTTCGGTCCACAATTCCGGCTTGCCGTCCTTGACCAGACCGGCCAGCAGATGGCTGAACTTGCCGGCGTCGAGCGGTTCGCCGATCACGCCGGTCGAGGCCAGGAACACCTCGCCCGCTGTGCAGCCGGCCGCTTTCGCCGCCACCTCGCCCGTGAGTGCCGTCGAGGCGCGGCCCTTCTGGCCGGTAAAGGCATTGGCATTGCCGGAATTGACGACCAGCACGCGTGCTTTGCCAGCCACGAGGTTCAGCCGGCAGAAATCGACCGGCGCCGAAGGGCATTTCGACCTGGTGAACACGCCGGCGACGGTGGTGCCGGCGTCGAACACCATGGCCAGCAAGTCGGTGCGGTTCTTGTATTTTATGCCGGCCTCGGCGGTGGCGATGCGCACGCCCTCGATCACCGGCATCTTGGGATATTTCTTCGGCGCGAGCGGCGAAACCTGTGTGGACATGGAAGACCCCGGGCGGGAAAAATCGCGAAAGGAACGCCGGTTTGCCCGATAGCACGCGCTGGCGCAAGGCGTTTCACAGCCGTTACGGGTGCCGGAAGCCTGACACCGCCTCATGCAGCAAGCAGGCTGTTGCAAATTTGTTGGCGTCGCTGCGACCGATAGCGCTATGATCCTTCCCCATGGGCAGGCTTGTGGTCTTGGCACTGGCGTTTCTGGGCTTTCTGCTGCTGCGCGCCGATGCGCAGACGGCGCGGCGCGTGGCACTTGTGGTCGGCAACGGCAGCTACGCCGAAGCCGGCACGCTGGCCAATCCCGTCAACGATGCGCTCGACATCGCCGACAAGCTGCGCGCCATCGGCTTTGAGGTGATCGAAGGCAACGATCTCGGCAAGCGCGAGCTCGAACGCAAGATCGGCGAATTCTCCGATGCGCTGCAAGGCGCCGGTGCCGGGCTGTTCTACTATGCCGGCCACGGCCTGCAGGTCGACGGGCGCAACTTCATCGTGCCGGTCGACGCCCGGCTGGACATGCCGGTCAAGCTGCAGCTCGAGGCGGTACCGATCGACGAGGTTCTCGACATCATGGAGCAGCAGACCAAGGTCAGCCTGGTCTTCCTCGATGCCTGCCGCAACAACCCGTTTGCCCGAAGTCTCAGCCGCAGCACCATCACGCGCTCGGCGACGGCTCTCGCCGGTCTTGCCCAGTTCGAGTCGACACGCGGCTCATTCATCGCCTTCTCGACGGCGCCCGGCGCTGTCGCAATGGACGGGACGGGGCGCAACTCGCCCTTTGCGGCCGCACTTTTGCGGCACATGGCCGAGCCCGGACAGAGCATCAACGACATGATGATCGCGGTGCGCCGCGACGTCGTTTCGGCAACGCGCGAGGCGCAGCGTCCCTGGGAGCAGGGGTCGCTGCTCGAGCGTTTCGAATTCGTTCCGGGCGCAGACATTGCCCAGCAACCGAAACCGGCCGTCAGCCCGGCTCCCGCGTCGCAGGTGGCTGCGCTCGAACGCTCCGTCGGCGACAAGAGCGCCATCGAGCAGTTTCTGCGCGAGGACTATCTGGCGCCTGATGCCAGGAGAATGCGCGAAACCGTCAAGCGGCTCTACGGTTCGTCGGCCATCATCTACGGCACGCGCTACGATAGCGAGGCGATCGTCAAGGTCAAGACCGACTGGTTCGCGCAATGGGCATCGTGGTCGTTCGGTCTCGAGCCCGGCAGCCTTGAGGTGACGCCGCACGGCAAGGACCGTGCCGACGTGGTTTTCGCCATGCGCTACGACTATGTGCCGAAGGACAAATCGGCGCAGCGCCTGACCGGCAAGGCGCGGGTGACGCTGGAGCTCGTGCTGGCCGATGGCGCGTGGCGCGTTGCCTCGGAGACGTCGCAAGCGCTGGAATGAACATCAGCGGACCGCTGGGTTGATGAACCCGCGAAACGCCCGCTGCACGCCCGGAATCAGCCCCCAGATCATGATCGAGACCATCAGCGGCGCGATGACCAGCGTGCGCTGCCAGATTTGCCATTCCTGCGTCAGCGGAAAAACCACGTACAAAATGGCAGTGATCAGCGGATAGACGCCGAGCAGCACAAGCAGGGCGAAGCGCAGGCGCGAAAAGCGGGTCACGGCGGTCGAGTTCATCAAACTCTCCTTATCGTTACGGAACGTTCCGTTACATATAAAACGGATCGTTCCGTTTCGTCAAGAGTTGTATATGATGGCTGCTGAAATCGCGGGTAAGGAAGAAGAGATGGGCGAAATCACCGATCCCGGGCGCAAGTCGGCTGGCGCACGGCGCAGCCCGGAAAGCGCCGATGCCATTCTCGATGCCGCAGAGGCGGTACTGGTCGAAACCGGCTATTCCGGCTTCTCGATCGAGGCGGTGGCGCGCCGCGCACGCGCCGGAAAACCGACGATCTATCGCTGGTGGCCAAGCAAGGCCGCCTTGCTGCTCGATGTTTACCAGCGGCAAAAGCGCGTTGATAATCCCGACACCGGGAAGCTGGATGAGGATCTCGTCGGCTTCCTGAAGAGCTTGTTCGCGCACTGGCGCGACACATCGTCGGGCAGCGTGTTCAGATCGCTGATTGCCGAGGCGCAGTCGGACGAAAAAGCCGCCGCCGCCCTCGCCGAATACGCAAGAGGGCGTCGCATCCACACCGGCCAGATGGTCGAACGCGCCAAGGCAAGGGGAGAGATAGCTGCCGACGTCGATGCCACTGTCGTCGCCGACCTGATTGCCTCGTTCGCCTGGACGCATCTTCTGACGAACCGCCTGGACGAGGACGAAGCGACGCTGCGCAGGGCGGTCGGCTATGTCTTGAAAGGCATCGTCGCTGACGATGCCGGCGACGCCACGGCGGTCCGGCGGCGGCGTCGACGCATCATCGCTCGCCCTACCAAATAGAAGCGACAGGGCGGCAGCGCGCCCTGTCGTAGCCCAATCTGGCCTATTTGGCGCTTTCCAGTGCGTCGACCGTCTTCTTCAGGTTCGCATCCGGGATGTCGACCTTGGCGTTGGCGCGCAGCGACTTGACCAGCGCGAAATACTTGTCGCGGATGACCGCCTGGCGCGCCTGGTCCTTGACCTGGTCGAACGCCGGCGGCTGCTTGGTGCGCTTGTCCTCGACCTTGATGACATGCCAGCCGAACTGTGACTGCACCGGCTGGTCGGTATATTTGCCGACCGCCAGCGCAAACACCGCCTTGTCGAATTCCGGCACCATCTGGCCAGGTCCGAACCAGCCGAGATCGCCGCCGCTGGTCTTGCCGCTCGGATCGCTGGTGTGCTCGTTGGCAAGCTTCTGGAAGTCGGCGCCGCCGTCGAGCTGCTTGATGATGGCGTCTGCCTCTTCCTTCGTCTTCACGAGGATGTGACGGGCGTGCACCTCGTTGGTGGGCGGCGTGTTGGCGATTTCCTGGTCGTAGCGGGCGCGGACCTCGGCATCGGTAACCTTGTCGACGACGCCCTTCTCGACCATTTCGCCATGCAGCGCGCGCTGCTGCAGGAATGCCATGCGGCGCTGGAAGTCGGGATCCTTGTCGAGGCCGGTGGTCACCGCCTGAGCCGCCATCACGCGGATTTCGATCGCCGCCGACAGCGCCGCGGCGCGGCGTTGCTCGGGCGGAAGCTGCGCGAACTGCTGCGACAGCTCGCCCTCGGCAAGCCCAAGGTCTGCCTCGGTCAGCGTCTGGCCGTTGATGGTGGCGACCACGGCGTTCGGATCGACCGGCTTGGCCGCCGGAGCGGGTGCTGCCGGCTGGGCAGGGGCGGCCTCCTGTGCCATCAGCGGCGACAGCGAGAGGGCCGATAGCCCGAATGCCAGACCAAGGCTGGCGAGCGACGCGCGGCGGAACAATACTGACATTACGATTATCTCCAAAGCGGGGTAGCTAGAGCGGAATGGTTTCCAGACCAGCAAGATTGTGGCGGAATTTGGCGCGGTCGACAGGGCGAGCGCGGCGTTGACATCGAATGAGCCCCCTCTTATCTGTCCAACGACTTTGCGTCCAGAACCGTTTTCCGGGCGCTTTTTGCGTTTGTCCGCGTTCACGTGGAGTTGATGGGGCCAGCCGGCGCCCGTCGCAATGACTTGGAATGCTATCGAAAGGGCCATTGGATGGTCAGTCTCGGCGGTCTCGCCCGTAAGGTTTTCGGCTCCTCCAACGATCGTCGGGTCAAATCGACCCGGCCGCGCGTCGAGGCGATCAATGCCATGGAAAACGAGATGCGGGCGCTTTCCGACGCCGAGCTTCAGGCCCGCACGGACAAATTCCGCCAGGACATCGCCAACGGCGCCAGTCTCGACGACCTCCTGGTGCCGGCCTTCGCCACCGTGCGTGAGGCCGCCCGCCGCGTGCTCGGCATGCGGCCGTTCGACGTGCAGCTGATCGGCGGCATGGTGCTGCACAATGGCGGCATCGCCGAGATGCGCACCGGCGAAGGCAAGACGCTGGTGGCGACGTTGCCGGTCTACCTCAACGCGCTCGCCGGCAACGGCGTGCATGTCGTCACCGTCAACGACTATCTGGCCACGCGCGACTCCGAATGGATGGGCCGCGTCTACAAATTCCTCGGCCTCAAGGTCGGCGTCATCGTCCACGGCCTGTCCGACGAGGAGCGCCGCGTCGCCTACGCCGCCGATGTCACCTACGCCACAAACAACGAGCTCGGCTTCGACTATCTGCGCGACAACATGAAATACGAGCGCGCCCAGATGGTGCAGCGCGGCCACAGCTACGCCATCGTCGACGAGGTCGATTCCATCCTGGTCGACGAAGCCCGCACGCCGCTGATCATTTCCGGTCCGCTCGAGGACCGTTCGGAAATGTACAACACCATCGACACCTTCATCATCCAGCTGCAGCCGCAGGACTACGAGATCGACGAGAAGCAGAAGACCTCGATCTTCACCGAGGAAGGCACCGAGAAGCTGGAGAACATGCTGCGCGATGCGGGTCTGCTCAAGGGCGAGTCGCTCTACGACGTCGAGAACGTCGCCATCGTCCACCACGTCAACAACGCGCTGAAGGCGCACCGGCTGTTCCAGCGGGACAAGGACTACATCGTACGCAACGGCGAGATCGTCATCATCGACGAGTTCACCGGCCGCATGATGCCCGGCCGCCGCTATTCGGAGGGCCTGCACCAGGCGCTCGAAGCCAAGGAGCATGTGGCGATCCAGCCGGAAAACCAGACGCTCGCCTCGGTCACCTTCCAGAACTATTTCCGCCTCTACAAGAAGCTCGCCGGCATGACCGGCACGGCGCTGACCGAGGCCGAGGAATTCGCCAACATCTACAATCTCGACGTCACCGAGATCCCGACCAACCTGCCGGTCATCCGCATTGACGAAGACGACGAGGTCTACCGGACGGTCGAGGAGAAATACAAGGCGATCGTCAAGGAGATCAAGGAAGCCCGCGCCAAGGGCCAGCCGACGCTGGTCGGCACGACTTCCATCGAGAAGTCCGAGCAGCTGGCCGAACGCCTGCGCAAGGAAGGTTTCAAGGATTTCGAGGTGCTGAACGCCCGCCATCACGAGCGCGAGGCGGCGATCGTCGCCCAGGCCGGCAAGCCCGGCGCCATCACCATCGCCACCAACATGGCCGGCCGCGGCACCGACATCCAGCTCGGCGGCAATGCCGACATGCGCATCGCCGAGGAGCTTGGCGACATGCCGGCCGGCCCCGAGCGCGAGGCCAGGGAAAAGGAAATCCGCGACGACATCGCCCGGCTGAAGGAAAAGGCGCTCGCCGCCGGCGGCCTCTACGTGCTGGCCACCGAACGCCATGAATCGCGCCGCATCGACAACCAGTTGCGCGGCCGCTCGGGCCGCCAGGGCGATCCCGGCCGCTCGAAATTCTTCCTGTCGCTGCAGGATGATCTGATGCGCATCTTCGGTTCCGAGCGCATGGACGGCATGCTGCAGAAGCTCGGCCTCAAGGAAGACGAGGCGATCATCCATCCGTGGATCAACAAGGCGCTGGAAAAGGCGCAGAAGAAGGTCGAGGCGCGCAACTTCGACATCCGCAAGAACCTGTTGAAATATGACGACGTCTCCAACGACCAGCGCAAGGTGGTGTTCGAACAGCGCATCGAGCTGATGGACGGCGAAGGCCTGTCCGAGACCATCACAGAGATGCGCGAAGGCGTCATCGAGGAGATCGTCGCCAAGAACATTCCCGAAAACGCCTATGCCGAGCAGTGGAACGTCGCCGGCCTCAAGGCCGAAATCGCCGAATTCCTCAATCTCGATCTGCCGGTCGAGGACTGGGTCAAGGAAGAAGGCATTGCCGAGGACGACATCCGCGACCGCGTCAGCCAGGCCGCCGAGGCCGCCGCCAAGGAGCGCGCCGAGCGTTTCGGCTCCGACGTGATGACCTATGTCGAGCGCTCGGTGGTGCTGCAGACGCTCGACCATCTGTGGCGCGAGCACATCGTCAATCTCGACCATCTGCGCTCGGTCGTCGGCTTCCGCGGCTATGCCCAGCGCGATCCGCTGCAGGAGTACAAGGGCGAGGCGTTCGAGCTGTTCCAGGCGATGCTGGGCAATCTGCGCCAGGCCGTCACCGCGCAGCTGATGCGCGTCGAGCTGGTCCGCCAGGCGGCCGATGCGCCGCCGCCCGAGGCGCCCGACATGTTCGGCAGCCATATCGACGGCTTCACCGGCGAGGACGATTTCGAAGGCGGCGAGACGGCCGTGCTGGTCCGCCAGGAGACCAACGCCATCGTCGCCCCCGAAGATCGCGACCCGAAGAACCCGGCGACCTGGGGCAAGGTCGGCCGCAACGAAGCTTGCCCGTGTGGTTCAGGGAAGAAATACAAGCATTGTCATGGGGCGTTTGCGTAAGGCACTGCTTTCCTTCTCCCCGTTCACGGGGAGAAGGTGCCCGAAGTGCGGATGAGGGGCGGCATCGGCGTTTGCGATTAGCCGATCTCCCCACCTGAGGGTGCGCGAAGGATCGCGACCCGAAGAAGACAGGCTCAAATCAACCCCGAATCGCGCGCCGCGGCGGTGGCTTCGCCGCGCGAAACCGCGTCCAGCTTGCCCAGAACCGCCGAGACGTGGTGATCGACCGTCTTCGGCGAAATTGTCAGCTGCTCGGCGATCCGCTTGTTGGAGAAGCCGCGCTCGATCAGTTGCAGCACCTCCATCTGGCGCTGGGTCAGGCCGGCGCGATTGGCGCGCGTGGTTCGGCGCGGCCCCCTTGCGATGCCGTTGACGCCGTTGCGGCGCATGATATCGCGCAGGTGAACGGCGACGGGCCTGGCGCCGAGGCTTTCGAAAATCTCCAGCGCCAGGCGCTGCGCGGTCTCGTTACCCTGGGCCAGCGCAAGCCCGCGTTCGTAGGGCGCGTTCATCTCGGCCCATAGTTCTGCCGCCGCCTGCCAGTCGCCGGCGAGCAGCAGCCGGTAAGGCGCGGCCATCCCGACGGTATCGCCTGGATCCATGTCCGGCGCCAGCTTCTGCCGCCACGTCGCCAGCTCGCCGAAACCCGCCCGCGTCGTCGACAAGCTCTCAGCCAGTGCGATCAGGCCGAGCGCCTCATCCTTGTCAGCCTGGCCGAGCCACGCCCGTTCGGCCATCAGCGCCGCATAGGGCGCCAGCCGCTGCAATTCCAATCCCTTGTCCAGGAACTGCGTCATTTCGGCAAACAGCGGCTCGGCGGACGGGTCGCCGCGCCGTATCCGCAGCTTTGCCAGGGCCACCACGGCGGGATAGCGGACCAGCATCGTCGCCTGATCGTTGGCGATCACCTCGAGCGCCTCGCCGGCAGCCTCTTCCCATTGCCCCTGGCGCAGCAGCAACTGGGCCAGCACGCCGCGCATATAGTCGCGCCAGGTGACGAGATCGTTTTCGACGCAGTAGTTGATGCCGCGATCGAGGAACGACCGCGCCTCAGCGAAGCCGAGCTGGTTCATCTCGCTGCAGGCGCTGTTGGTGAAGGCGCGCGCCGCATGTTCCTGAAAATTCTGCTCCAGCGCGATCTCCAGGCTGCGCGCAAGGTGCAGCCGTCCGTTTGCCAGATCCAGCCACTGCTCGGCGCTGCCGACATTGTTGAGCGCGTGGCAGACGATGTCGGGCCGGTTCAGTTGTTCGGCGAGCGCAATCGCCTTGTTGCCGAGCCGCAGCGTGTCGTCGAGCCTTTCGGCCAGCATCGCCAGTTGCGAGAGGTTGGAATAGGCCATGGCGAGTTCCGGCCCGGCCGGCGCGGTCTCCAGCAGCCGAACCGCCTGCTCGCCAAGGGCATCGGCAGCCATGCGGTCGCCAAGCAGGTAGGCAAAGCGCGACAGCCATCTGAGGCAATCCCCTTCCTTCGCCGTATTCCCCTGGGCCTGATGCAGCCGGCGCGCCTGGTCCTGCGCGGCGATGGCGTCGTCGATCTTGCCGATGAGGTGGCACTCGAAGGCATATTTCTCATGGAGCGCCGTGCGCTCCTCCACCGGCAGGCTGTCGGCCTGCCGCAACACGGCTTCATAGAAGCCGGCCGCATCGCGATGGGCGCCGACGCGGGAGGCCTCGCGCGCCGCAACCGGGGCCAGCTCGCGCACTGCCTGCAGATTGTGCGCCTCCACCGCGTGATGCACCAGGCGGCCGGTGGAAACCTCACTGTTTTCGAGAAGGGCGGCCAGGGCGCGCTGGTTGAACTGCCGCCGGTGGCTCGTCGTCAGCATCGCCTCGATGGCGCGGCGGGCGATCTCGTGCCGGAACGCATAGCCGTCGCCCTGATCCTCCAACAGGCCGTTGGCGACGCATTCGGCAAGCTGGCCGGCGCTGGCGACGCCGCACAGGCCTTGCAACGCCCAGGCGTCGGCCCGGCGTGGGAACACCGACACCGCGTCGAGCATCGCGCGGGCGCCGGCCGACAGCCGCTCGGCCCGCGCCAGAACCGCGTCGCGCACGCTTGCCGGCAGCGCCGTTTTTTCCTCGCATCCGCTGCACAACAGCTCGGTGACGAAAAAGGCGTTGCCCGCCGTCGCCCGGTAGATGGCATCGCCATCGCGCCCCGCCGCCTCGGCCAGCGACAGCACCGCCGCCTCGCTGAGCAGCGGCACGTCGATGCGCGCGACGCTGCCTGCCGGTATCTCGCCGAGCGCGCGGCGCACCCGCATCTGTCCCTCGCTGCGATCGGTGCGCGCCGTCAGCAGCAGCAAGAGATGCCTGTTGGCGATGCGCCGACCGAGAAAGCGGACGAAATCGAGCGTCGCATCATCGGCCCAGTGCAAGTCCTCGATCACCAGCAGGGTCGGCTGCGCCTTCGTCTCGAAGATTTCGAGTGCATCCGAAAACAGCGGCAGCCTCTGTCCTTGCCGATGATCGATCGCCTGCGGAAGCGCCCATTGCGCGTCCCGCGCCAGATCGTAAAGCGGCCCGAGCGGATCGGGTATCGACAGATCCTCGCAGGCGCTGCGGAATATGCGCGTGGCTTGCGCAGTCCGGTCGATGAAGGCCTCGACAAGCGCGGTCTTGCCGGCCCCGGCCTCGCCAGCAAGCACCGCGACGCAGCCACGGCCGCGCCCGGCATCGGCCAGCAGCCCGTCGAGTCGCTCCAGCTGTGTCTGCCGTTCCAGAAGCATCATTCGCTCACGCAGATCGAGTTCGCCGAAAAGGCGGACCCGCGATGGACCCGCCAACATATCCCCCGTCCATAACGCTGCCAACATAGGGAATCGTCCCGCCAAAAATGGGGAAAGGCTCCGATGTGCGCTCTTGCCGGGCGTGATCAATGTCGAGCCGCGCTCAAACCGGGCGTGACCCACTGGAGAAAGGAAGGCTTCCATGCCTCGCTATCTGATTGAACGCACATTCCCGGACGGCCTCAACGTGCCGATGAACGAAGCCGGCGCCGACGCGCTGGGCGGTGTCGTCATGCGCAATGCCGAAAAGGGCGTTACCTGGCTGCAGTCCTACGTGTCGCCGGACAAGAAGCGCAGCTTCTGCATCTACGACGCGCCCTCGCCCGAGGCGATCCGCAGCACCGCCCAGAAGAATTCGCTGCCTGTCGACAAGATCACGGAGGTGCGGGTTCTTGACCCCTACTTTTACCGTTGATGGCAGGCAAACCCCAAGTGGCGGACAAAAGGATGAGTATCAAACTGCCATTCGCGGCAATTGCGACATGCCTGATGGCATGCCGGTCGGCGAACCGGCGCCTGTCGTGGGAAACCCCGGCGGTTCCCTGCTTGGCCGTCTATGGCGGATCGCGGCGGCGCTGCCTTCGCGTCTGCTGGGCAGGCGGCGCCGGCTGCCCCCGCAAGACGATTATCTGAGGCAGGACATCGGACTGCCCGACCGCGAGCAGCGGCGCGAATACTGGGAATATTATTGGTGGGACCATTAGGCCGCCGCGCCGTTTGGACGGGCTGAAACAAGCCGTGCAACCGGCCGCATCACTGCGGCCGACATGAAAACAGGACGAGCGACCTGTTTCGCAAAATTCCAACGGACGCCGCAGCGTTGAGCAGACCCGCTCGGTGCGCGTCCTCAAACAACCGGAGAGAACATGAACATCAATCTTTGCACCGGGCGCCTTGCCGCCCTGGCCATCCTGTCGATCGCCGCCACCGCGGCCCAGGCAAAGGACGGCAATCCGCTGGCCGACATGGTACGCGCGGCCAACAGCCGCTTCGAGAATGTGGCGGCGGCGACCGCCGAGGGCTATGCGCCCATTCCTTGCGCCAGCGGCATCACCGGCGGCGCCATGGGCATCCACTACGTCAATCCCGGCTACCTCAAGGACGACGCGGTCGATGTCGCCAAGCCTGAAGCCGTCATGTACGAGCCGATGGCCGACGGCACGCTAAAACTGATCGCGGTCGAATACATCACGTCGAAAGGCCCGGCCTCGCTCGATGGACATCTGTTCAACTTCAACAGCGCGCCCAACCGCTATGGCCTCGGCCCGTTCTACGAGCTGCATGTCTGGGCCTGGAAGGGCAACCCGACCGGCGCGTTCGCGGACATGAACCCGAACGTGTCCTGCGATGCGATGAAGGGTATGTAGGCGAGGATCGGTCCGGGTTCGACGCGCCGAATAATGCGCCTTGCTTCTCTCCGTTCTACGGGGAGAAGGTGGCCCGAGGGGCCGGATGAGGGCAGCGCCGGTCTTTGGCGACTAGCCAATCTCCCCACCTGAGGGGGAGATGGCCGGCAGGCCAGAGGGGGGCGCTGTCCCGCCGGCGTGACCAGCTAAAATTCCGCAAACGCCACGTCATCTACGCTCACTTCCTCGACCATCTTCACCCGCACGCCGATCTTCTGCTCCTTCAGCAGGTCTCGCCGTCGATAAGGTCGATGGCCGGCGTTCCATCGCCCCGCCTCCACTCCCACCCAACCGTTTCTTAATGTGTCTCCGCTACACCAAGCCCCTGTAAATTGGCGGAAAACGGAGTGTGATCGGGGTGCGCTTTTCCGCGGCGACGACAGCCGGGCGGTTCCTGCCGCAGCGCCTTGCGCTGCGCATCACGCCGCTGCTTGGCCTGATCGATGCCGTCCTGTTCAGCGCCGGCGCGCGCGGCGAAGCCGGCCGCATGTCGCTGATCGCCTTTTCGGTCCGCATCGTCAGCGCCGTCATCGCCTTCGTCAGCCAGGTTTTGATGGCGCGCTGGATGGGGTCGTTCGAATACGGCATTTTCGTGCTCGTGTGGGTGACGATGGTCATCGTCGGCAATCTCGCCTGCCTCGGCTTCCACACCTCGATCATCCGCTTCATTCCCGAATATCGCGAGCGCGGCATGCTGGCCGAACTGCGCGGCATCGTGCGGGCCAGCCGGCTGTTCGTGCTGGTTGCCTCGACGGTGATCGCCGGCCTCGGCGCGCTCGGCGTCTGGCTGCTGTCGCCCTTTATCGAGAACTATTATGTCGTGCCGTTCATCCTCGGCATCATCTGCCTGCCGATGATCGCCATGTCCGACCTGCTGCAAGGGCTCGCGCGGGCCAATTCCTGGGCGCTGTTTGCGCTGTCGCCGACATTCCTGGTGCGGCCGCTGCTGATCCTGGCGTTCATGGCGCTGATGCTGCTGGCGGGCTACGCGCCGGACGCCAGAACGGCGATCTTCGCCGCGATCGCCGCCACCTACGCCACCACGCTCGGTCAGCTCGTCGGCGTCACCTCGCGCATCGACAAAAGAATTCCGGCCGGGCCGATGAAGCTGCATTTCGGCCAATGGTTCATCGTCTCGCTGCCGATCTTCCTGGTCGAGAGCTTCTTCTTCCTGCTCACCAATGCCGACGTGCTGATGGTCGGCGCCTATCTCGATCCCAACGACGTCGCCGTCTATTTCGCCACCGTCAAGACGCTGGCGCTGGTGCATTTCGTCTATTTCGCGGTCAAGGCCGGCGTCGCCCAGCGCTATGCGCAGTTCACCCATGGCGAGCCGCAGAAGCTCGCCGCCTTCGCCCGCGAAACCGTGTCGTGGACCTTCTGGCCGTCGCTGGCGATGGCGCTGCTCGTGCTGGCCCTGGGCGAGCCGATGCTGACCCTGTTCGGCCCGGAATTTTCCGCCGGCTATCCGCTGCTGTTCCTGCTGGTGTTCGGCGTCGTCGCGCGGGCCGCCGTCGGCCCTTGCGAAAGCCTGCTCACCATGAGCGGCAACCAGAATATCTGTGCCGCTGTCTATGCCATAACGCTGGCCTTCAACATCGCGCTTAGCGTCGTGCTGATCCCGCTCTTCGGTCTGTGGGGCGCGGCGATGGCCACCGTCTTCGCCATGATCTTCGAGGCCGGCGCGCTGTCCTTTACGGTCTGGCGCAAGCTCGGCATCGCCATGGTCATTTTCGTGCCCGCCAAAGGAGCCGCCTGATGGCTGCCGTCCCCTTGCTCGAGGAAACCAGCGGCGGCCCGGCCGGCGCCATGGTGTCCGGCCTTGCCGGGCTTGCCCGCGAAGCCGATCCCGCCCATGTCGAGATCCTCGCCAACAACCGGCCCGAGCGCAAGCTTGCCATCTATCCGGCCTCCGCCGGCTTCGACCTGGTCGAGGAGCTCGACTATCTCTGTACCCGCACGATCGAATCCAACGTCTTCTTCAATCCGCGCTTCCTGGCGCCGGCCATGCCCAGGCTCGAGGACCGCGAGGTGCGGCTGGCCGTCATCCGGGACGGTGACCAGTATCGCAACCGGCTGCGCCTGCTGGTGCCGTTCTCGGTCGAGCGACCGGTGGTGCCGCTCGGGGTTCCCGTCATGCGCACCTGGTCGAGCCCGTTCGGCCCGATCGGCACGCCCCTGGTCGACCGCGACGATCCGATCGGCGTCATCGAGGATTTCTTCGCGATGCTGTCGAGGCCGCATCTCAAGCTGCCGAAGGTCTTCGTGCTGCCCGACATAAGGCTGGATGGCCCGGTGGCGAGCCTGCTCGCCAGCGTCGCCGAAACGCGCGGCCTGACGCTGGTCACCACCGGCAAGGCCGAGCGCCCGGTGCTCGAAAGCGAGCTCGACGGCGAGGAATATCTGAAAGCTTCGCTGCGCGCGCACCATTATCGCGAGTTCCGCCGCCTGAAGCGCCGCCTCGCCGACCTCGGCCGGCTGGAGCATGTCGTGGCGCGCGGGCCTGACGAGATCCGCCACGCCATCGAAAATTTCCTGACGCTGGAGGCTGCCGGCTGGAAAGGCCGCGAGCGCACCGCCATGGCGATCGACCGCTACCGCGCCGCCTTCGCCCGCGAAGCGGTGCACCGGCTGGCCGAGCAGGATCTCTGCCGCATCCATTCGCTGACGCTCGACGGCCGCACCATCGCCTGCCTGGTCGTCTTCGTCGAGGCGGGCGTCGCCTACACCTGGAAGACCGCCTATGACGAGACGCTCGCTGCCTATTCGCCGGGCACGCTGCTGATGATCGAGGTGACCAGGCAGCATCTCGACGACCCCAACATCATGATGACCGATTCCTGCGCGGTGCCCGACCATCCGGTGATGAGCCGGCTGTGGAGCGAACGCAAGCCGATGGGCACGCTGGTGATCGGGCTGACGCCGGACGCCGACCGCCCCGCCCGCCAGGCGGCGTCGCAGCTTCACCTCTACCGCGAAACCCGCAACATGGCGCGCCTGCTGCGCAACCGGATGAGGAGCCTGCTGCGCCGGCGCTAGTGCATGGCGTCCAAAGTGGACCCGACCGTCCGTCTCTGCGCCGTCGGCTCTCTCGGGCCTAGGTCGTCAGGGTTAATTCTCCCGATCAGCGGAAAGGATTAGCATCGACGCAGTCCCAACCGGGATGAGGCGATCAATTACGGCCGCGCGTCCAGCATCACTGCCGCCTCGGTCCTGCACGGCCAGAAGAAAAAAATCTGGGAGGAATGCATGATGAAAACAACTCACCTCAGGCGTGTCGGTATCCTCACCTTGGCAGGTCTCATTGGCGCGTGTCTGAACGCCGCCGCTCCCCGGGCGGCCGAACCCGACAAAGCCGAGATCGATGCCCTGCGTAAATCGCTGTCCAGGTATGAAGACTACAAGGTTGCCATTCGCGAGCTTTATCTATCGACGGTAGGATGCGTCTTCTACAGCGGCGAAAAGGTAGAGGGGGCGATGGACTACCCGAAGGGCGCGATGGGCATCCATTTCGTCAACGTCACGACTGTCGGCCCGACCGCGGATCCGACGCGCCCCAATGTGCTGATCTATGAGCCGGTCGGCGGCGAATTGCGCCTGGTCGGCGCGGAATGGCTCGTGCCCTTGACGCCGGACACAAAGGAGCCGCCGAAGCTCTTCGGCCAGACATTCCAGGGGCCGATGGAGGGGCATTATCCGCTCATCCCCAAGGAGTTCCACCACTACGACCTTCACGCCTGGCTGTTCAAGGACAACCCGCTCGGAATGTTCAGCCCGACGAACCCGGACGTGAAATGCGACAACTATCCGTTTCCGATGCCTGAGCAGCCGACCAAGATGGTGCCGGGGCCGATGTAAATAGCGGCCGGGCTGCGATCCGAGCTTGCGAGGAAAGGCAGCCGGACTTCAAAGGCGTTATCCCAGAGGACGCTCCTGGGATAACGTCCAACCAAAAGTCCGTTCCCGGAACTTCGGACTCGTTTTGCCGTTTTGGCAATCACGACACTGCCGCGAATTCACAAAGGCGTTCCAAGGAGCCGACCGCGAAACGACGGAGGACCAAGTGAAAAGTCTGATCCAGACAGGATTGTCCGCAGCCGTTTCGGGTACGATCGTCAGCTTCGCCACGACAGCTGCGCTGGCCCTGCTTGCAAGGCAGGAAGGCAAAGGCGCCCTGCAGCCCACGAATGCGACCAGCCACTGGCTCTACGGCGAACAGGCCGCGTCCGTGCGGCGCGGTGACGTGGCGCACACGCTCGTCGGCTATGGCACGCATCACGCTTCCTCCATCTTCTGGGCATTCCTTTTCGAACTATGGCTCGCCTCGAGGCCGCCGCGTCCGTCGCTTCTGATATTTCGCGATGCGTTGGCGGCAGCGGCCATTGCCGCGGCAACAGATTATGGCTTCGTGCCGAAGCGGTTGACGCCAGGTTGGGAGACGGTGCTGCCGAAGCGATCTATCGCGGCGACTTTTGCGGTGATGGCGGTCGGTCTAGCGATGGGCGGCATGATTAACAAGGAATTGCGCCGGCAGCATTAGGGACAGGGATTTGAGACAGATGCTTCGCACGGCGCGTTCACATCATCGCGACGGGCGGATCGCCGCGCTGGTCCCATTCTGCGGCATCTCCACCTCATCGGGAACCTTTCTCAAGGGACATGGTTCCGAATGTGCGGCGAAAGCGTGCTGCTCATTCCTGCTATCGCCAAGGAGATTCGACCATGAAGCTTCGCGAGTTGTTGGATCAAGTAAAGGACCTGCCGCCGGACACCTTGGTCTGTGCCGCCGAAATCGATGAAGCCTTTGCAGTCAACGTTGTTGGCGTTGAAGCTGTCGAGAGCGCCAGAATCCAAAGCCGCAAACCGGATGGCACCGAAGCTGTCGAACTCGCCAACGGGACCGAGAAAGTCATCGTGATCCGCTGGTGAAAACCGGGGAAGTTGCGTTCAACAGCATGATGTTCCGCTCCACTGTGTCGTGCTGAATTGCGAATGCTGGCAGCGCATCGATGGCGGCGGTCGCCTATGGCTTGGCGGGCATGGCTTGGACGAAAGCCGCCATCTGGCGTTCGAGCGCTTTGAACGCGCTGCCGCGCCAGCTCTCGGCCATGGATGCCGATTTTGGATCAGGGAAGATTTCCTCTTCCCCTCGCGCCATGCCGTCCAGGATGCCTTTCGCGACGCTCTCCGCGGAGCTCTTCGGTATATCGGCGTCTCTGCTCATGTCGGTGTCTATGGGACCGGACAGGACTGCATGAACGCTCACGCCACGAGCGCCGGCGAGAGCACGCAGCGATTGCGTCATGGAAAACGCGGCGGCCTTCGATAGTGAGTAAGACGGAATAATCGGGAACGGAACGAGAGCCGCTTCCGACAGGATGTTGACCACGGCGCCGCGCGAATGCGTGAGCAGCGGCAGGAATGCGTGGGTTACGCCATGCACGCCGAGCAGGTTGACGGCGAGGTGTCGCTCGAGCGCAGCACGATCGCCAAGATCGTCGTAGAGCCCGATGCCGGCGTTGTTGATGAGGATATCGAGAGACCCGATCCGCTCGACAGCCGCCCCAATCTGCACCGCATCGGTCACGTCCAGGATCAGCGGCGTGACGCGCCGATCCGCGTGGGCGAGCGGTTTGCGCGCGCCGGCATAGACGCGCTTGGCACCCCGCCTCAATATTTCCTCGACCAGCGCCTTGCCGAGGCCGCGATTGGCCCCGGTCACGAGAACGGCTTTGTTTGTGACTTCCATCGATTTCGGCACGACGATCTCTCCTCCTCTTGCATAAATGCAAGCCATCGTTCTTGCATCATGCAAGTAGGCTATGGTTTTCTGTTCCCACGCTTGGACGCCGTCTCCCCCGTTGCATTGCTCCAGGGCAGCCGGCGCCGTGACCAGGCGAACCTTGCAACTAGGACCCGACTTCCAACGTCGCGTAGGAGATCGGCGAAGGCCGCTCCAGGAAGGCGCCGGTTATGGCCGAAACGAAATTCTTCGCGTCCGCCGAGCGTAGAAAAGCGTCGCGCTCCTGCTTCGATGCCCAGCGCTCGACGCAGATGGTAACATGGGGCTCTGCCTCCGAGCGAAAGACGCTATAGTCGATGCACCCGCTTTGCTTGCGGGCCGCCCCCGCCACGTCCCGCAGGGCATTCCGCACCTTGCTTTCGATGCCGGGCTTCGCCGCTGCCGTCGTCATGACGATCATCCCGGCGCCATCGCCTGCCGCCTTGCGCTCGGCGGCGCCGAGGTCCTCGTTTTGCGGGACAACCGTTGGGTTGGCGTTCTCTTCGCCCTTGTTGGGTTGCCCCTTGCCCGTCGAAATCAGGTCGCGAAGACTCGCGACATAGAAGCGCCAGGAGTCATGGCAGACATCGTAGCATTCTTCACTCGGCTTCAGCCCGACATGGGTGAAACGCAGCTCGGTCCCCTTTTCGGTCGGCGCGATCTCGAAGACCACGTCCGTGCCGGTCCACTCGGTCGCATCCTTGACGAAGTTGAAGTAGTTCAGAACGACGTGCCAGACGACCTTCTTGCCGGGCACAAGCTCCGTGACCTTGAACGTGCCGCGGTGGATATCCTTGAAATGATAGTAGAATATCGCACCGAGCTTGTTGGTATCGCCATCGATATCTTCGGACCACCAGGCGCGCGGATTGACAACCGCGGCAAAAACCTCTTCGGGGCTTTGCTTAACGACGAATGACGTCGTGTAATCTTCTTCCTTTTTCATAACATATCTCCTGTCTAGATCTGATTGGTTAATGGACACCCGAAATCTCGGGCGATGAAGTGGAGCGACGCTCTCTCGACCTCTGTCGCTTGCATCATGCAAGTACAATGCATACTTGCATGATGCAAGTCAATAGGGTATGTTCACACCATGCTTGGTCGTCTCTATGAAAAACAAAACTGCTCGGCCTCACGGGCCCTGGAACTGGTCGGCGAGCGCTGGAGCCTGTTGATCCTGCGCGACGCGATATTCGGCGGCTGCACGCGCTTTTCGCAATTCCAGAAGAGCCTGGGGATCGCCACCAACATCCTGACCAAGCGCCTCGAGGATTTCGTCGAGGCCGGCCTGATGGACCGTCGCCCGGGTGCCGCCGGCGAGCAGGCCGACTACGTCCTGACCCGGAAGGGGCTGGAATTCAAAACGGTCATTATCGCGCTGACCGAGTGGGGCGACAAATGGGTGCGGCCCGGACCCATCGTCTACTGCGACCAATCCGACGGCAAGCCCGTCGAGGTGCAATTGCGTCGCGCCGGCAATGGCAAGCGGGCCGACTTCGCCGACGTCGTGGCCGCCCTGCGCTAGGCACGGCGGCGGCTCCGGCCCGCAGCACGATCCAAGACGAAGCTGTTTCGCATCGTGCCATAATGTTACCGCATATCTCACCTCCCAAGGTTGCATCTGTGGGCCGGGTCTGGTGGGTAGTTCGCGGGAGGAAACATGTCCGTCGGGCAGCGATCGACTTTGCGGCAACGTCTTTTTGCGGGACCGCGGCACGCCTGATCGCGTGCGGTGAGGAACGCCAAATTGCGCTTGGGGCTGGTCCGCGCACCGTTCAGCGGAAGCTCGAGCAGCTCGCGGCAGCAGGCAAGGTGCAATCATTCGGCCACGGTCGGGCGCGTCGCTGGACGATCCCATCCACGCCATTAGGTTCAATAAGAAGTGGGTGGGAATTTAAAAAGTGGTGCCCCTAGCCGGGATCGAACCAGCACTCCTTGCGGAACTCGATTTTGAGTCGAGCGCGTCTACCAATTCCGCCATAGGGGCTCAGGCCGGGCGGCCTGGATGGGCGCGGACTATACGGTTGGAGGCCTGTTCGTCAACTGGCCAATTCCCGAGATCCCATCTAGCTCGAGCCCAGCCTTTCGGTTTTCGTGATACGGCGCTTCGATCGATAGCGGGCATCTCGTCCCGTTTGAACCCTTCTACCGCAACAGCGGCCACAGAATGCCGATGAATACCGACGCCCCATCCATGAGCCAATGCGCCGTCGCCAGCGGCAGGATGCGGCGCACGCGCAGGTACACGAGGGTGATGAATGTCGAATGCGCGATGGGTGCCAAGAGCCGGTAGAGCATGAAATGCGGGTCGAACGTCAGCGGCATCACCGCATGCTGAAACGACCAGGAAAACGCTACGACGGCAACGGCAAATCCCGTGCTTCCCGACAAGACTTGGAAACGCGGCAGAAGATAGCCGTTATAGGTGGTCTGCTCCGTAATGCCCCAGACCAACGGAAAGATCAGCACCCCGTAGAGCGCAGGCAAGAGCGGCAAAGGTCCGTATATTTGCGGTGCGTCAGGGTTGCCATAGACCAACAGGCTGCTGGCGGTGATCCCAGCGTAGATGAAAACGAGGCTCGGGAGGATGAGCGCAACGCCCAACAACAGATCGCGCCCCAAGCGTTTGCGATCGAAACCGACCAAATCGAGCAACGTGATGCCCTCGCGCCGCGCAAGGCACCAAAGGAGTCCAAGGCAGCCCGCGTCGATCAAGCTGCCATATACCGGCAGCCAAGCCCCTGCGTCGCGCCAGGGCGTCGCCGAACCGTGCGCAGCGTACACGGCCGCAACCAGGCCCTGCGCGGCAACAGCGAAAGCCGACCGCGCGAACAACATCAGGGCGGGGCCGGACCATGTCAGCGCGCCGGCAGATCGCCGCTCGAGAATGGCGGCACGGGAGTTCGGGATTATGGCTTCGCTCATGATCGATGAAGTTGGGATCGGCTTCCGAACGTTATGGTGGAAACGAGTTCAGCCAAGTCCGGTTTCCGGAGTGAAAGCAGAATGTATCGAGCCGGCCATGAGCAAAACATCATCACCGAGGGCGGCTCACATCTCCTCGAGGGCGTCGGCAATATAGCCGCCGGTCTGAAGCTTCCACAGTCGGGCATAGAGCCCGTCGCGCTCCAGCAGCGCCGATGGTTTTCCCTCCTCGACGATGCGGCCTTTGTCGAGGACGACGATCCGGTCCATCCTGGCAATCGTCGACAGGCGATGGGCGATGGCGATCACAGTTTTGCCTTCCATCAGAAGAGCGAGCTTGTCCTGGACCGCC
This sequence comes from Mesorhizobium sp. M0408, assembly GCF_040321495.1. NCBI lineage: Bacteria > Pseudomonadati > Pseudomonadota > Alphaproteobacteria > Hyphomicrobiales > Phyllobacteriaceae > Mesorhizobium > Mesorhizobium sp. M0408. Next base: position 50,033 of record NZ_JAMYRO010000018.1, read on the forward strand.
GCCTCGGCCTCGCTGTCCAATGCGGACGTCGCCTCATCGAGAACCAGGATTGGCGCGTCCTTGAGCAACACCCGGGCGATCGCGACGCGCTGACGCTGGCCGCCGGAAAGTTTCACCCCGCGGTCGCCGACGAAAGCGTCGTAGCCGGTGCGGCCTTCGCCATCTCTGAGATCGGCGATGAAGCCGTCGGCCTCGGCCAGCATCGCGGCGCGTTCCAACGCCTCCGGCGGGGCATCCGGCCGACCATAACGGATGTTGTCGCCGACGGAGCGATGCAGCAGTGAGACGTCCTGGGTGACGACGCCGATGCTCTCCCGAAGGCTGGCCTGGGTCACGCTACGGAGATCCTGCCCATCGATCAGGATCGCGCCGCCCTTCAGCTCGAAGAACCTCAGGAGCAGGCTGACAAGGGTCGACTTGCCGGCCCCGGAGAGGCCGACGAGCCCGACCTTCTCGCCTGCGCGCACGGTGAGCGACAGGTCTTCGATCACCCGTTGCCCCTCGCGGTATTCGAACTGGATGTTCTTGAACTCGACTTCGCCGGCCGTGACCTCGAGCGGCTTGGCGGTCGGCGCGTCATTTATGGTCGGCGGCGTCGTCACGACCGGCATTGCGTCGCGGATCGTGCCCACCGCCTGGAAAATCTGCTGGCCCATCTGCAGGAAGGCACGGGAGTTGGCATTGAGCCGCTGCACGATGGCGATCGAAGCGGCGAACTGACCAACCGTGACGAAGCCGGCGACAAATCCCCAGAGCCCTATGGCAACGTTGGTGAGAAAGAGGGCAACGTTGAGCAGGACGACGCCCATATCGGTCATCAGATAGATGCGCCTTTCGCGCTGCTGGGTCTCGATGGCGTTTTCCATCACGGTCCGCATCGCGCCCGCCTCGCTGTCTTCCGCCGCAAACAGCTTGACCATCTGAATGTTGCTGTAGAGGTCGGTCATGGCGCCGACCACGAGGCTTCGCCCCCGCGCCGAGCGGCGCGACCGCTCGGAATATTGGGGTACCGCCACCACCGCAATGGCGATGTTGGCGGAGATCCAGAGGAAAACCGGAAGCGCAAGCGGCCAGGACAACGCGCCAAGCAGAACGAGCGAACCGACGAGTTGCACCAGAAACAGCGGTATTCTGTAGAAGGCCACGACGATCTGCTGCTGCACGGCGGATGCGACTTGCGAAATGCGCGACGCCACCTGACCTGCGAAGAGGTCGTGGAAGAAGGCAAGATCCTGACGTTCCACCGCCTTGTGGCCCTGCCACTGCATCGCCGCCGGCATGCATACGGCCACCGTCTGCGAGTTCAGCGCATTGCCCACGAAGATGAGCAACGGCAGCACGGGGAAAACCAGCACGCCGAGCACGACCAGCGTCGGCCAGTCCTCCTGCAGGAAAACCGCCGCGCCCTTCGCGCTCACCCCATCGACGACGAACGAGGCCCCCCAAATCGTCGCAAGGTTGATCCCCTCGACCGCCATCATCAGGACGGTAATGGCCGCAAGGGTGCCGCGGAACATCCGCGCAAAATGCAGGAGCAGCGCAAACGGCCCGCTCGCAGGCAGCGGCGCGGGTGGAATATCCAGCGGACGGATGAGCTTCTCAAAGGCGCGATAAATGAAATCAGACAACGACATGGCGGCGCAAAGGGCGAAGCAGGGAGAGAGGATGCGACAGGAATCGCCGGTATTTAAACACGGATCGTGTTCGGCCGGAAAACCCACGATGTAATTGGAAACTGCCTTGACGCACTTCAGGCAGGCAAGTGTTCGACGCCATGGCTTGCTCGTCAATCAACTGGCCAAATCCCGACATCTGGGCTCGCTCAAGCCTCAGCCTTTCGATTTCGTGAAGCAGCTGCCATTGTGCAGCGCGGAAAATCTTTCTAGACAGGCGGCGCATGTCATTGAAGCGCACCTTGTCCGACGAGGTTGATGCGGGGCGCTTCCAAGTCTTGTTTGTACATGTCGTGATCCCAAGACCGCTTCTGGTTTGGGCGTGCATTAGGAGTGCCGATGCTTCGCGGACTTTACGACTGGACCTTGTCGCTGGCGGCGAGCAAATCCGCCGAATGGTGGCTGGCCTTCATCGCCTTCGTCGAGAGCTCGGTGTTCCTGGTGCCGGCCGACGTCCTCTATCTGCCGATGGCGCTGTCGCGGCCGGATCGCGCCTATCGTTACGCGCTGGTCGCCACCGTCGCCTCGGTGCTGGGCGGCATCGCCGGCTGGTTCATCGGCCATTATGCCTATGATGCGGTGGCGCGGCCGATCCTCGAATTTTATGGCAAATATGACGAGTTCGAGGCGATGCGCGCCTCATCGGGTGTCGGCTTCATCATCCTGATGCTGGTCACCTCCGGCCTCGCCCATCTGCCGCCGATCAAGGTTGTGACGATCCTGTCGGGCGTCATCGGTGTTCCCTTGCTGCTGTTCATCGTGCTGGCAATCGTGGCGCGCGGTGCTCGCTTCCTGTTTCTCGCGTGGCTCTTGCGCCGCTATGGCGAGCCGATCCGCCACTTCATCGAAAAGCGCCTTGGCCAGATTGCAGGCGCCGCCGCCGCTGCCCTGATTTTGCTCTATATCGTCGTCAAATACGCCGTCTGAACGGCATCGAACCGAATGGACTGAGTCCGATGACAGCGACCGTGAATGCCGATACCGGACGCCAGCGGCTCCGCACCGCCCTGTTTCTCGCTGTCGCCATGGCCGCCACGGTCGGCTCGGCGCTGGCCTTCCAGTATCTCGGCGGCTACATCCCCTGCAAGCTCTGCCTCGAGCAGCGCACCCCTTACTATGTCGGCGTGCCCTTGATGCTGCTGGCGGTGCTTGCGTCGGCTCTTCACGCGCCAGCCTGGGTAAGCCGTGGCCTGCTGGCTATTGGCGGCCTGCTGATGCTCTACGGCGTCTATCTCGGCGTTTATCACTCCGGCGTCGAATGGGCGTGGTGGCCAGGCCCGACCGATTGCACCGCAGCCGCCGGGCCGGTGGACACCGGCGGCAAGGGCGTGCTCGATGCGCTCGACAAATTCGTCCCGCCCTCCTGCGACAAGGCGGCGCTCCGAATCCTCGGCCTGTCGCTGGCCGGCTGGAACGCCATCGCCAGCTTTGTCCTGGCAGTCGTAGCCTTCCGCAGCGCCTTCGCCCGCGACTGATTTAGCGCGACACGAAATCATCCAAGAATTCGGCAGGCTGAGTCGGGTGGAGTGATTGTCGAGAACCGAAGCGGAGCGGACATTGGTCCGTGAGCATCGGAAGCGCAGAAAATCGCTTCAGACGGCCAGCCTCCCGAATTATCGGATGATCTCACGGCTCGAGTTCGACATCCCAGTACAGATAATCCATCCAGCTTTCGTGTAGATGGTTGGGCGGGAACAGCCGGCCGTTATTATGCAAATCATGCACCGTCGGCTGGTAGGGCTTCTGCAGCGGCCACATCTTGGCGTGGGCCGGCATCATGCCGCCCTTCCTCAGATTGCAGGGCGAGCAGGCAGCGACGACATTCTCCCAGGTCGTGGCGCCGCCGCGATGGCGAGGAATGACATGGTCGAACGTCAGATCGTCCGGCGTGCCGCAATATTGGCATTGGAAACGGTCACGCAGGAAGACGTTGAAACGGGTAAACGCCGGATGCCTCGACGGCTTCACGTAAGCCTTCAGGCTGACGACGCTCGGCAGCTTCATCGAAAAGGTCGGTGAAGAGACGGCGTGTTCGTATTCGGCGACGATGTTCACCCTCTCGAGGAACACCGCCTTGATGGCATCCTGCCAGGACCAGAGCGACAGGGGGTAATAGCTGAGCGGACGGTAATCCGCATTCAGCACCAGCGCTGGAAGCCCATCCGGAGATACGGCAACCGTCACGTCGTTGACCTCCTTCACCCTAGAACCGGTCGACGCGGATACTGTAAGCCCGACATGACAGGGATGTGAAGCGGATTGTCGATCATGCCGGGTCTCAAAAACGCATGATTTCAATGCTTTTTTGCGGATTCAGGCCGGAGGCGCGGCATCCCTGCCCTTCAATTCGCGATAATAAGCCCAGAAAAGCCGCGATGCGACACCGCGCCACGGGCTCCATGATTCGGCAAGCCGGATCAGCATTTTCTCCCGCGGACGCGGGTCGATGCCGAGTGCATGGCCGACCGCGCTCTGCAATGCAACGTCGCGCGCCGGAAAGATATCTGGGTGTCCGGCGGCAAACAAAAGGTAGACTTCAGCCGTCCACGAGCCGATGCCCGGCACCTTGGTCATGGCCGCGATCGCCTCGCTTGCATCGAGCCGGCACAGGTGATCGAGGTCGAGTCCCTCGGCCACCGCCCGGGCGACGGCAACCAGGCCGCGCTGCTTGGGCCGCGACAGCCCGGCCTCGCGAAAGATCGCCTCGTCGGCGGCAAGTATCGCCTGCGGCGTCAGCGGATCGAGCAGTCTCGTCAGCCGGCCGAAGATGGCATCGGCGCTCGCGCGGGACACTTGTTGTGAAACGACGATCGAGGCAAGGCTCCTGAACCCCGGCTCCGACAGCCTGAGCGGCACCTCGCCGGCCATGCCGCGCACTTTTTCCAGGCGTGGGTCGAGTAAGCATAGCCTATCCAGCCCTTGCGCAATGTCGTCGAGACTGGCGATGCGTTGCATGTCTGCTTGTTCCAAAATCAAAAGTGCCGCACGCTTCGTCACGTGTCCCTCTGGACGCACGACGCCACCGGCGCAAAGTAGCAATTGGCGAAAGCGCCACACAACCCGATTGCCGCCGGACAATGACACTGCTGACATTCCGCTTCGCGCCGAGCCCGAACGGCGAACTGCATCTCGGCCATGCCTATTCGGCGCTGCTCAATCAGAAATTGGCAAAGGCGGCGGGCGGACGCCTGCTGCTGCGCATCGAGGATATCGACACGACGCGCTGCACGCCGGAATTCGAGGCAGGCATTTTTCGCGACCTGAAATGGCTGGGGCTTGGCTGGGAGGAACCGGTGCGCCGCCAGTCCGAGCATTTTGCCGAATATCGGGCGATGCTCGAGCGGCTGATCAAGGAAGAACTTGTCTACCCGGCCTTCATGAGCAGAAGTGATATCCGCGCCTTCATCGCCGACAGCGAGAAGCGTGGCCGCGACTGGCCGCGCGACCCGGACGGCGTGCCGCTCTATCCCGCCGCCGACAAGGCGTTGACGGCGAGCGAACGCAAGCGGCGCGTTGCCGAAAATGTGCCATTTGCCTGGCGGCTGGACGTCGATGCTGCAATAGCGCGCGCCGGCAAGGACCTGTCATGGGCCGAATACACGGACGAGACGCTCTCCGCGACGCGTCGTGTCGAAGCCCATCCGCAGGATTGGGGCGACGTGGTCGTGGCGCGCCGCGAAATCCCGACCAGTTATCACCTCGCCGTCACCATAGACGACGCGCTGCAGGGCGTCAGCCATGTCGTGCGCGGCCAGGACCTTTATTCCGCGACCAGCGTGCAGCGGCTGCTTCAGCAACTGCTTGGCCTGCCGCAGCCGGCCTATTTTCACCATCGCCTGATCCTCGGCCCGGACGGACGAAAACTGTCGAAGAGCCTTGGCAATACCGGCCTTGCCGCCCAGCGTAAGGCGGGCGCATCGCCCGCCGATCTCAAGCGGCTGGTCGGTCTCTAGACTAGACCGGTGAGCTCGCGGCCATCAACGGCGCTCCTTCAATTCAAATGACTCTATGGATCAACCGTTTGGTTTTGCTTGCCGGCCCGAACGGCATTAAGCAGTCGCCGCAGTCGATCCCTCACCCGAATTCATCGCGGCCTCCGGAAATGCACAGCCTCAAGCGGTTCATCCCCGCCTCTTTCGTCGTCCTGTGGGCGACCGGCTTCATCGGCGCGCGCTATGCCATGCCGTGGGCGGAGCCCTTTACGTTCCTGGCCGCGCGCTTTGTCCTGGCCGCAATCCTGCTTGTCGCTTTGATGGCCGCACTTGGTTCGAGCCGCGCCACCCGCGATGAGGCGCTGCACGCGACCGGTGCCGGCATCCTGATGCATGGCATCTATCTCGGCGGCGTGTTCTGGGCAATCCACCGGGGCATGCCCGCCGGACTTTCAGCCCTGATCGTCGGCCTGCAGCCGCTGATCACGGCAGTGCTCGCCGGCCGGCTTCTCGGCGAGGCCATCCTGCCGCGCCACTGGGCCGGTCTCGGCCTCGGGTTGATCGGCGTGGTGATCGTGCTCTGGCCGAAGCTCGGCGCGCTCGGCGGCGGCGTGACGGCCGAGACACTGGGCGCCTCGCTGGTCTCGGTACTCGGCATGAGCGCCGGCACCATCTGGCAGAAGCGCTTTGCTTCCGGCGGCGATCTGGTGGCTGCCACGTTCTGGCAATATGTCGGCGGCGCATCGGTGATGGCTCTGGCCTCGCTCGCCTTCGAGACCCGAACGGTCCTCGTCAACGGCGAACTGATCTTCGCCATGGCCTGGCTCGTGCTGGTGCTGTCGATCGGCGCCATCTTCCTGTTGATGGTGATGATCCGCGACGGCGAAATGTCGAAGGTCGCCTCGCTGTTTTACCTCGTCCCGGCTGTCACCGCGGTCATCGCCTGGGCATTGTTCGGTGAGCACTTGAGCCCGCTCCAGATCGCCGGCATGGCGATCGCGACGCTCGGCGTCGGGCTGGCGACGGCTCAGCCGCCGACGCGGGCACGCGCCTCTAAATAGCGGCTGATCGCGGCGTTGAGCTCGCCACCGAGGATGAAGATCGCCGAGACGATATAGAGAAAGACGACGGCGATCATGATCGAGGCGAGGCCGGCATAGGTCGTCACATAGGACGAGAAATGATCGAGATAGGCGGCGAAGATGGTCGACCCGATGAGCCAGCCGACCAGCGTGAAGATGATGCCAGGCACGATCGAAACGAGGCGGCGCTTGCCGGCCGGCAACCAGAAATGCACGGCGAACAGGCCGCCGATGATGACTACAGAGGCGATGACGTAGCGCCACAGCGTGATCGTGCCCATATAGGGTTTTATCCATTCGAAATGCGACTCGGCCAGCCGTGCCAGCAATGGCGCGAAGACCAGCAGCACGCTGATGGCCAAAAACCCGGCCGTCGCGATCAGCACGAAGATGATGCTCTGCACCCGCCGGTAGATGATGCCGCGCGTTTCCGAGACACGATAGGCCCGGTTGAGCGAGGTGCGCAGCGCCTCGATGCCGTTCGAGGCGAAATATCCGGCAAGCACGATACCGTAGGTCAACAGGTCACTGCGCCGGACGGTAAGCACGTTGAGCACCTCGCGCGCGATCGGTTTGGCGATCTGCTCGGGCCATGTGTCGAACACAAGGTGCACGGCGGTGTCGGCGAAAGCCTGCGCGCCGAAAAAACTCGCCAGCGTCGTGGCGAAGATCAGGAAAGGAAAAAGCGCCATCAGCGCGGTGATCGCCAGATGGCTGGCCATTGCCCAGCCGTCGTCGGTGTTGAAATGGCCGAGCGCGTCGTAGAGGACGCGTTTGAGGGCTACGATCTTCCGCAACAAGAACCGCGTTCCCTTCGATTGTCCCGACGCCGCGAATATGGGAAGGGTTTGCGGTAAATGACAACCCTAGGTCAAACCACCATTCCTCCCGGAGAAGAGTTGCGCACCATCATTGTCACAGGTGCCTCTTCCGGTATAGGCGGCTATTGCGCCCATGCTCTTAAGAAGGAAGGCTGGCGGGTGTTCGCAACGGCCCGAAAGCCCGAAGACATCGCTGCGCTCGAGGCCGACGGCATCGAGGCCTTTTATCTGGACTACACCGAGCCCGGATCGATCGAGGCGCTGGTGGCGTCGGTGCTGGAACGGACCGGCGGCCGGCTCGATGCGCTCTTCAACAATGGCGCCTACGGACAGCCCGGCGCCGTCGAGGACCTGCCGGTCGAGGCTTTACGGCAGCAGTTCGAGGCCAATGTCTTTGGCTGGCATGACCTCACTCGCCGTGTCGTACCGGTGATGCGCCGCCAAGGCCATGGTCGTCTCGTTCATTGCTCGTCGATCCTCGGCCTCGCGCCGGTGCCTTTCCGCGGCGCCTACTCGGCATCGAAGCACGCTATCGAAGGGCTGATGCTGTCCCTCTACCAAGAACTCCTCGGCAGCGGAATCCATGTTTCGCTGATCGAGCCGGGGCCGGTGAAATCGAAGATCGCCAGCAACAGCCTTGCGTGGTTCCTGGCGAATATCGATCACGAGAAGTCCGTTCATCGCCTCGCCTATGCGGCGCAACTCGAACGGCTGCGGGCCGGCGGCAGCACATCGCGGCTGAAGCCCGGGCCGGAGGTGGTTTATTCCGCCTTGCACCATGCGCTTCTGTCGCGGCGCCCGCGCCCGCATTATGTGGTAACTGTGCCGGCCAGGATCGGCGCGATCCTTAAACGCATCCTGCCGTCATCGGCACTCTACCGTCTGCTCGCCAAACGCGCCTGAACGCAATCCAACTGGAACACACCATGGCAACCGTCTTCAACATCCTCGCCGTTCTCGTCATGGTCGCCGTGGTGATCGTGCTGATCCGCGGCCTCATCAACATGATGCGCGGCGGCTCCAGCATGACCTCCAACAAGCTGATGCAGACGCGCGTGCTGTTGCAGTTCGTGGCCTTGGTGCTGATCATGCTGGCGGTGTATTTCACTCGTAAGTGACGCAGCAGCCACCAGCCGGGAGGTAACCCGTGGTCAAGCTCAACAAGATCTACACCCGCACTGGCGACGATGGCACCACAGGCCTCGGCTCTGGCGAGCGGCGGCTGAAATCCGACCTTCGCATCGACGCCTACGGCACGGTCGACGAGGCCAATGCCTGCATCGGCATGGCCCGCATTCATACCGCGGCAGTAAATCCGGCGATCGATGCGATGCTCGGCCGCATCCAGAACGACCTTTTCGACCTCGGCGCCGATCTGGCAGTCCCCGATAATGGCAAGCCGCTCGACTACGAGCCGTTGCGCATCATCGCCTCGCAGACCGACCGCATCGAACAGGATATCGATCTCCTCAACAAGGACCTTGAGCCGCTCAAATCCTTCGTGCTCAACGGCGGTACGCCGGCAGCGGCTGCCCTTCACCTCGCCCGCACGGTGGCCCGCCGCGCCGAGCGCATCATGGTGGCGCTGTCGCAAGACCCGGACGAGCACGTCAACCGCGAGGCGATAAGATACATCAACCGTGTCTCGGACTTTCTGTTCGTCGCCGCACGCGCGGTCAATGACAACGGAAATGCCGACGTGCTATGGGTTCCCGGCAAGAACCGCTGAATCCGCCGGAAGCGGGAGAGGCCCGATGTTCATCCCGCTTTACGACACCAACCGGCTGCGGCACATCAAGCTGCAATATGTGACGATCAGCCTGATCGCGCTCAACGTGCTGATCTACTTTGTCACCACACTGGGCGGCGAGGATTTCGCCAACGCCGCGGTGCTGGGCCTCGGTTTCATCCCGTCGGTTGTGCATGACAGCGTCGAGCTCGCTCCGCAATTTGTCGTCATTCCGGAGAGCCTGAGCTATCTGACCTATTCCTTCCTGCACGCGGATATCTTCCACCTCGGCGGCAACATGCTGTTCCTGTGGGTGTTCGGCGACAATGTCGAGGATGCACTCGGCCATGTCCGCTACCTCGTCTTCTACCTGCTTTGCGCCATCGCCGGCGCTTTCTTCCAGGGTCTGGTTGCCTGGGATTCGCCGGTGCCGCTGATTGGCGCGTCGGGCGCCATCGCCGGTGTGGTCGCCGCCTATCTGATCCTTTATCCGCGGGTGAAGGTATGGGTGCTGGTCTTCGCGCGCATCCCGTTGCGCATCCCGGCCTTCATCCCGCTGATCCTGTGGATCCTGTTCCAGATCTTCATGTTCGCCCAGGGGGGCGAGGATCAGGTTTCCTGGGCCTGCCATATCGGCGGCATCATCGCTGGAGCCGTGCTGGTGCTTGTCTTGCGCAGCCGCGGCGTACCGCTACTCGCCGGCGCAGACGAGGAGCCGGCCGTGGTCGCCGGTCCGGTGCCCGTAGCCGTGGAGCCGGCGCCAAGCGACCCACAACCTGCGCAGCCGGCGCCGCGCTGGGGCCGGGGGACCGTTTCCGGTCCGGACTGAACCGATTTGAGTGCTTCGCCGAGGATCCGAGTGCGCCCCGGATATTGACGCGCGGGGTCGCCGCAACTACGGAAGCGCCACCCTACTGGCGTGGCGAAGACCAGAATTCCGTCCGGAATGTCGGCTTTCGACAACTCTGAAGAGGTGCACGCTGCTATAGCGCGCCCGACGAGCGTGAAGAGACTATCGTGAAAGAGGTGACAGGCAAATGAAGATCCTTGTGCCCGTGAAGCGGGTTGTGGATGCGAACGTCAAGGTCCGGGTTAAGGCGGACGGTTCGGCGGTGGAACTCGCCAACGTCAAGATGGCGATGAACCCGTTCGACGAGATCGCGGTCGAAGAGGCGATCCGGCTGAAGGAAGCTGGCAAGGCCGAAGAGATCATCGTCGTGTCGATCGGGCCGCAGCAGGCACAGGAGACCTTGCGCACGGCGCTCGCCATGGGCGCCGACCGCGCCATCCTGGTCAAGACCGACGAGCAGACTGAGCCGCTGGGCGTCGCCAAGGTGCTGAAGGGCGTCGTCGAGGCAGAACAGCCCGGCCTTGTCATTCTCGGCAAGCAGGCGATCGACGACGATTCCAACCAGACCGGCCAGATGCTGGCCGCACTTCTCGGCTGGGCGCAGGGCACCTTCGCCTCCAAGATCGTGCTCGACGGTGACAAGGCCACGGTGACGCGCGAGGTCGATGGCGGCCTGCAGACGCTGGAACTGAAGATGCCGGCGATCGTCACGGCCGATTTGCGGCTGAACCAGCCACGCTACGCGTCTCTGCCCAACATCATGAAGGCCAAGAAGAAGCCGCTCGACGAGAAGAGCCCTGCCGATTACGGCGCCGACGTCAAGCCGCGGCTTAAAGTGATCAAGACCGAGGAGCCGGGCGGCCGCAAGGCGGGCGTCAAGGTCAAGAGCGTCGCCGAACTGGTAGACAAGCTGAAGAACGAAGCCGGCGTGCTCTAAGGAAATCCGATGAGGCCGGCCTGCAAACGGCCGGTTTCTCCGCTTCCGGTGCTCACGTACTGAAGTACGCTCCGCTCCGGTTCTCGAAACCAACCGTTTTCGACTCGGCCTGACCGGATTTCAGGAGCCTCGAAGACGAAAGTCAGGAAAACATCATGGCTATTCTTCTGATTGCCGAACACGACAACGCTGCGCTTTCCGACCAGACCGCCAAGGCGCTTTCGGCGGCGCTGCAGATCGGTTCGGACGTGCATGTGCTGGTTGCCGGCAAAGGTGCCAAGCCGGCAGCGGATGCCGCCGCCAAGCTCAAGGGCGTCACCAAGGTGCTGCTCGCCGACGCCGACGAACTGACCGAGCGTCTCGCCGAACCGCTGGCGGCACTCGTCGTTTCGCTTGCTGAGCCATACGAGACGATCATCGCGCCGGCGACCTCGTCGGGCAAGAACGTCGCGCCCCGCGTGGCAGCGCTGCTCGATGTCGCCCAGATATCTGAAATCATCGAAGTCGTGTCGCCCGACACCTTCAAGCGGCCGATCTATGCCGGCAACGCCATCCAGACGGTGCAGTCCAGTGACGCCAAGAAGGTCATCACGGTGCGTACCGCTTCCTTCCAGGCAGCACCCGAGGGCGGTTCCGCGCCGGTCGAGACGGTCCAGGCGGCGGCCAATCCCGGCCTGTCGAGCTTTGTCGAGAACAAGCTCTCCGAGACCGACCGTCCGGAGCTGACCTCGGCCAAGATCATCATCTCGGGCGGCCGTGCGCTGGGCTCCTCCGAGAAGTTCCAGGAGGTCATCCTGCCGGTCGCCGACAAGCTCGGTGCGGCGGTTGGCGCATCTCGCGCCGCCGTCGATGCCGGCTATGCGCCGAACGACTGGCAGGTCGGCCAGACCGGCAAGGTGGTAGCGCCCGACCTTTATATTGCCGTCGGCATCTCCGGTGCCATCCAGCACCTTGCCGGCATGAAGGATTCGAAGGTGATCGTTGCCATCAACAAGGACGAGGAAGCGCCGATCTTCCAGGTCGCCGACTACGGTCTCGTCGGCGATCTCTTCGTCATTCTGCCGGAACTGCAAAAGGCGCTTTGACGCCTTCTGCCAAAGCGTATTAAATTCTGAGGGGTGGGGTAGACGAAGTCGCCCCGCCCTTTTAGTTTGCACTGCACAAAAAACGGGCCGCAAAGGCCTCGACGGGATCGGGTAATGAGCAAGATCGAGACGATCGGCATCATCGGCGCGGGCCAGATGGGTGGCGGCATCGCCCATGTGTCGGCGCTGGCGGGCTATAAGGTGCTGGTTTACGATATTTCGCCCGACCGCATCGAAAAGGGCATCGCTACGATCAGCGGCAACATGGCCCGTCAGGTCGGCTCCGGCAAACTCGAGGAAAAGCTGCGCAATGAGGCGATGGCGCGCATTTCGGCGGCACCGGTCATGGCCGACCTTGCGGGCGCCGATCTGGTGATCGAAGCAGCGACCGAGGACGAGACGGTCAAGCGCAAGATTTATGCCCAGCTCTGCCCGCAGCTCAACCCCGAGGCCATCCTGGCGACGAACACATCATCGATCTCGATCACACGGCTGGCTTCGCAGACCGACCGGCCGGAACGCTTCATCGGCATACATTTCATGAATCCGGTTCCGGTGATGAAACTGGTCGAACTGGTGCGCGGCATCGCCACCGAGGACCAGACCTTCGAGGCGGCAAAAACCTACGTGAAGCAGCTCGACAAGACGATCACCGTCTCGGAGGATTTCCCGGCCTTCATCGTCAACCGCATCCTGCTGCCGATGATCAACGAGGCGATCTACACGCTCTATGAAGGTGTCGGCTCGGTCGACGCCATCGATACCGCCATGAAGCTCGGCGCCAACCATCCGATGGGGCCGCTGCAGCTTGCCGATTTCATCGGGCTCGATACCTGCCTGTCGATCATGCAGGTGCTGCATGACGGGCTGTCGGATTCGAAATACCGCCCCTGCCCGCTGCTGGTCAAATATGTCGAGGCCGGCTGGCTCGGCCGCAAGACCGGGCGCGGCTTCTACGACTATCGCGGCGAGCATCCCGTTCCGACACGCTGATCGCCTCGCTACCAGCGCACATAAAGTCGTCCGCCGAGCGCCCCGAGCACGGCAAGGATGGCGACCGCGATCGTATACCAGGTGCCGACGAAAAGCGGCGAATCGTCGAAGCAATGCGCCGCATAGAAGGTCGCCGCCAGCCCGCCGGCAAGCAGGCCCGCGGCCGCACCGGCAAGCACCGGCCTTGTCGGCGCGCCATGGCGCAGCACCGCGAGAAAGACGGCAAGCGGGCCGATCCCGATCAACGGAATGAAGGTCATGCAGATGACCATGTTCGTGCCGACCAGGCGCGTGCCCCAGTCGGACGCAGGCACGGCGAAGAGTTCGAGAATCACAGCCACAATCACCAGCAGCGGCGCGGCGACCATCCAGCTCACCGCCCGGCCGGTCGATGCACCGGGCGTCGACAGCCCACGCACCAGGACAAAGGCGCTGGCGGCAAGAGCAATCGTGAAGACGAATTTGGACAGGAACCGCATCGTGTGCATGGCGATCGCAATGTCGGGGCGCGGGCCAATCGTCAGCCAGAAAACCGCGGCCGCGATCACGATGGCCACGCCGGAGGCAAGCCACCAGGCGGTGCCTAGCGGCAGCGCCTTGCTGCGGGCATCGGCGTCGAGCGCCTTGATGAGATCTTCGGTCCTCATGTTATTCCCGCCCCGCCCTGAACCGTTTGGCAATGGCGGCAAGCCCGCGGTGCAGTGACACCCGCACAGCCGTCTCGCTGATGCCGAATTTGGCCGCGGTCTCACCGATTGACCGGCCTTCGACCGATACGGCCGAGACGACGGAACGCTGTGCCGGCGACAGGCTGTCGAGCGCCCGGTTGATGTCGCGCTCGCTCACCGTCTCCGATTCCGGCTCGGCAAAGGTCTCGGCGATTTCGTCGATCTCGATCTCGATCCGCCGACCGCGCCGCCGGAACGCATCGATCAGCTTGAAGCGGGCTATTGCATAGACCCAAGGCAGCACCGGCGCATCATGGCGCCAGGTGTGTCGTTTCACATGAATGGCCAGCAAGGTTTCCTGCACGACATCCTCGGGATCCACCCCGCCCTGCACGATCTTGCGCCGGGCAAAGCCACGAACGAGCGCGGCGATCCGGTGCAGAAAGTCGGCATAGGCCCTTTCGTCTCCGGCGATCGCGGCCCGCAGCAGGCGTGAAAGCTCGGCTTCGTCCTTGCCGCTCACAAGAGTTCACTCCCCGATATTCGCGTCTCGGCGCTGATTTGTTACGGGGCCGGCGAAATAATGTCCAAGGCAAATTAGCTGAGCATCACGAAAGTTTGCTCCTTTTGAGCGATTGAGTGGGCCAGCAATGTTGACTGCACCAGTCAGGTATTGGTAGGTGCAGCGTGCCAAGCCAAAGACCATCGAAATCGAGGACGACGCCATGAAATATGCTCTTTCCGCCCTTGCCGGTGCGACAGCACTTGCAATCAGCCTGATCGCCGGCCCGGCAATAGCAGAGGACGAGGGCATCGTCGTCTACAACGCCCAGCACGAAAACCTGACCAAGGCCTGGGCGGAGGGATTCACCAAGGAAACCGGCATCAAGGTTACCGTCCGCAATGGCGGCGACAGCGATTTCTCCAATCAGATCGTTGCGGAAGGCACCGCTTCGCCCGCCGATGTATTCCTGACGGAGAATTCGCCGGCCATGGCATTAGTCGAGGCGGCCGGCCTGTTCGCACCGGTCGGCACCGAGACGCTGGCCCAGGTTCCGCAGGAGTACCAGCCGGCGAGCGGCAAATGGGTCGGCGTCGCCGCGCGCAGCACCGTCTTTGCCTACAACAAGACCAAGCTGAGCGCCGACCAGCTGCCCAAATCGCTGCTCGATCTCGCCGATCCGAGCTGGAAGGGCCGCTGGGCCGCTTCGCCCTCCGGCGCCGATTTCCAGGCGATCGTCAGCGCGCTTCTGCAGCTCAAGGGTGAGGCGGCGACGGCCGAATGGCTGAAGGCGATGAAGGAGAATTTTACCGCCTATAAGGGCAACAGCACGGTGATGAAGGCGGTCAATGCCGGCGAGGTCGAAGGCGGCGTGATCTATCACTATTACTACTACGGCGATCAGGCCAAGACCGGCGAGAACAGCAAGAACGTCGAGTTGCACTATTTCAAGCATCAGGATCCCGGTGCTTTCGTCTCGATTTCCGGCGGCGGCGTGCTGGCCTCGAGCAAGCACCCGAAGGAAGCGCAGGCTTTCCTGAAATGGGTCACCGGCAATGGCGGCCAGGACGTGCTGAAAACAGGCGATTCGTTCGAATACGCAGTCGGCAAGGGCGCCGAGTCCAATCCGAAGCTGGTGCCGCTGGCCGATCTGCAGGCGCCGAAAGTCGACCCGACGACGCTGAACTCGAAAAAGGTGACCGACCTGATGACGGCGGCCGGCTTGCTTTAGCCGGCGTTCGTCCTAAAAGGGCAACCGACTGCGCTCCTGTGGGAATTCGCTTTCCACAGGAGCGCTCTGTTTTCAAGATGGCATTTGCCTATGACCACAAGCTACCCGCGAGATTATCCGCCGCCGATCGTTTCCGCCTCCGGGCGGAGCTGGCGCAACGTCTGATCTGATGCAATCCGCGATCGATCTCGCACGCCCAGGCTTGCCGGCCGACGCCAAGGCCGTGCGGGCACGTCGTTGGTCGGTCTCATGGATTGCGTTGGCTGCCGTCTTTGTCTCGCTTTTCGCGCTGCTGCCGCTTGCCTTCATCGTCTGGGTGGCGGTGCAGACCGGCTGGGAAACGGTGGCGGCGCTGGTGTTCAGGCCGCGCGTCGGCGAACTTCTGGTCAACACCAGCCTGCTTGTGGTGTTGGCGGTGCCGATCTCGATCGTGCTGTCGGTCATGCTGGCCTGGCTGACCGAGCGCAGCGATCTGCCGGGTGCCCGCCTATGGGCCTGGCTGTCGGTGGCGCCGCTCGCCATTCCGGCCTTCGTCCACAGTTACGCCTGGGTCACCATGGTGCCCAGACTGCACGGCCTGTGGGCCGGCGTGCTTGTGTCGGTCATCGCCTATTTCCCCTTCCTTTATCTGCCGGTGGCGGCGGCATTGCGCCGGCTCGATCCCGCTCTCGAGGATGCAGCGGCAGCCCTTGGTCTCGGCCCGTGGCGTGTGTTCAGGCGTGTCGTGCTGCCGCAGCTCCGGCTCGCCATTTGCGGCGGCTCCCTGCTGGTCGGCCTGCATCTCCTGGCCGAATACGGGCTCTATGTCTTCATCCGCTTCGACACCTTCACCACCGCGATCGTCGACCAGTTTCAGTCGACCTTCAACGGTCCCGCCGCCAACATGCTGGCCGGCGTGCTGGTGACCTGCTGCCTTGTGCTGCTCGGGCTGGAGGTGCTGGTGCGCGGCGAGGAGCGCTATGCCCGCGTCGGTTCGGGTGCTGCGCGCCAGCAGCAGCGCACGGGCCTTGGGCGCGCCACCATTCCTTGCCTGCTGCTGCCTGCCATTACCACGCTGCTGGCGCTCGGCGTGCCGTTCGCCACTATCGGCCGCTGGCTCATGGCCGGCGGCGCCGATGTCTGGCGGCTCGACGAGATCGGCCTGGCGCTTGGCCAAACGCTGTTCCTAGCAATTGCCGGCGCGCTGCTCGCCACCGTCGCGGCAATGCCGATGGCGTGGATTTCGATCCGCGCGCCGGGGCGGCTGCAACGCGTCCTGGAGGGCTGCAACTATATCGTCGGCGCGTTGCCCGGCGTTGTCATCGCCCTGGCGCTGGTCACCATCGCCGTGCGTATCGCCATGCCGCTCTACCAGACCCTGTTCACCATCCTGGTCGCCTATGCGCTGATGTTCCTGCCGCGCGCCCTGATTAGCCTCAGGGCGTCGATCGCACAGGCGCCGGTCGAGCTCGAACGCGCCGCCTCCAGCCTCGGCCGGTCGCCGCTCAAGGCGCTGTGGTCGACGACCATCCGCCTGTCGGCGCCGGGCGCCGCAGCCGGCATGGCGTTGGTCGCGCTGGGTATCATGAACGAATTGACCGCAACCCAGATGCTGGCGCCCAACGGCACCCGCACGCTGGCCATGGCGTTCTGGTCCTATAGCGGCGAGATCGACTATGCGTCGGCGGCGCCTTATGCCCTGATCATGGTGGCGATGTCGCTGCCTTTGACCTGGTTGCTCTACGTCCAGTCGAAGCGGATGGCCGGGCGATGAGCTTTCTCGAGCTGAGCGGCATCCACAAGCACTACGGGCCGGTCGCAGCACTTGCCGGCGTCGACCTCAGCGTGGCCAGCGGCAGCCGTACGGCTGTCGTCGGGCCGTCCGGTTGCGGCAAGACCACCTTGCTGCGGCTGATCGCCGGCTTCGAGGCGCCGGACCAGGGCCGCATCGTGCTTGATGGCGAGGTGCTGGCCGAAGGCGACACGGCCGTGCCGGCGCATCGCCGCGGCATCGGGCTGGTGGCGCAGGACGGCGCTCTATTCCCGCATCTGAGCATCGCCGCCAATATCGGCTTCGGCATGGGGCGTCACGAGGAAAAGCGCAGTGAGCGCATCGCCGAGCTCGCCTATGTCGTCGGGCTGGACAAAGGTATCCTGAAGCGCCGTCCGCACGAACTCTCCGGTGGCCAGCAGCAGCGCGTCGCGCTCGCCCGCGCCATGGCCATGAAGCCGCGGCTGATGCTGCTCGACGAGCCGTTCTCGGCGCTCGACACCGGCCTGCGCGCCTCGATGCGCAAGGCCGTGGCCGAGCTCCTTGAAACCGCCGGCATCACCACCATCCTGGTCACCCACGACCAGGCCGAGGCGCTGTCATTCGCCAGCCAGGTCGCGGTGATGCGCGACGGCAAATTCTCGCAGGTCGGCACGCCGCGCGAGCTCTATTTCAAGCCGAAGGACAGGATGGTCGCCGAGTTCCTTGGCGACGCCATCGTCCTGCCGGCAAGGATCGCCGATGGCTTCGCCATCTCGCCGCTCGGCCGCATCGCTGTCGACAGCTCGGAGCGGCGCGACGTCGCCCGCATCATGCTGCGGCCGGAGCAGGTGTTGCTGAAACGCACATCGCGTGAAGGCATGTCCGGCACGCCGGACATGCTGTTCGGCGAGGTGACGGAATCGGAGTTCGCCGGCTCGATGTGCACCATCGCGGTGCGTCTGTTGAACAGCCCCGATCCGCCCGACGCCGCCGCCATCGGCAATACGCCGTTGATCCTGCGCAAGCCGGGCATGGACGCGCCGGCGATCGGCGAGATCGTCCGGCTGACCGTGTCGGGCAAGGCGCATGTGTTTGCCTGAACGGTTTTGCGCAAGGCCGACTTCAATCGACCCGTTTGCCCGCCTGATCGAACCAATGCAGCTTTTCGGACCTAGCCACGACGCGCAATTGGTCGCCTGGCTTGGCGCTGGCGCGGCCTGAGACGCGCACCACGATGCGGCTGCCGGCTGCCACGCAATGGAGAAAGCTTTCGGCACCGACCGGTTCGACCGCTTCCACTGTTGCCGGCAGCGCGAGCGCGCCGGCCGGCGCCTCTGCCGCGAAGGTGATATCGGCGTCCTCCGGACGAAAGCCTAGTGTCACTGCCTTGCCCTGTCGAGGCGCCAAGCCAATCACAGTACCGTCCGCCAATACCGAGCTTGGGGAGGCCCCTGTGAGCGCCAGCAGATTCATCGGCGGTGCGCCTATGAACGAAGCGACGAAGGTCGAGGCCGGTTTCTCGTACACATCAAGCGGCGCGCCGGTCTGCTCGACCAGGCCGGCGTTCATGACGACGAGGATGTCGGCCAGCGTCATCGCCTCAAGCTGGTCGTGCGTGACATAAACCGAGGTGACGCCAAGCGAGCGCTGCAGATTCTTGATCTCGATGCGCATCTGCCCGCGCAATTTCGCATCGAGGTTGGACAGCGGTTCGTCGAACAGGAAGACCTTCGGGTTGCGCACGATGGCGCGACCCATGGCGACGCGCTGGCGCTGACCGCCGGAAAGCTCGCGCGGGCGCCGGTCGAGCAGCGCCGAAAGCTCCAGCACCTTGGCAGTCGAGCGTACCCTGCTGTCGATCTCGTCATTCGGCGTGCCGCGGTTGCGCAGGCCATAGGCCATGTTGTCATAGACCTTCATATGTGGGTAGAGCGCGTAGTTCTGGAACACCATGGCGATGTCGCGCTCGGTCGGGCCAATGGCGTTGACCACCTTGCCGTCGATGGCGACTGTACCGGCAGAAATCGTCTCCAGCCCGGCGATCATCCTCAGCAGCGTAGACTTGCCGCAGCCGGAGGGGCCGACCAGCACGCAAAGCTCCTTGTCGGGAATGGCGATGGAAACGCCCTTCACGGCCTCGACGCCGCTGGGATAGATTTTCCTGACATCCTTCAGATCCACGGTCGCCATCGGCTTCTCACTTTTCGGATTCGACCAGACCGCGCACGAACCAGCGTTGCATCAGCACGACCACCAGGATCGGCGGCACGATGGCCAGCATTGCCGTGACCATCACCAGGTGCCATTGGGTGTCGGCATCGGCGAAGGAAACCATCTTTCTCAGCGCGATGACGATGGTATTCATGTCGTTGCTGTTGGTGACGAGCAGCGGCCAAAGATACTGCGTCCAGCCATAGATGAAGAGGATCACGAACAGCGCGGCGATGTTTGTCCGCGACAGCGGCACCAGAATATCGAAAAAGAAGCGCCATGGCCCGGCACCGTCGACACGCGCCGCCTCGACCAATTCGCCCGGTATGGTCATGAAGAACTGGCGAAACAGCAGCGTTGCGGTGGCTGAGGCGATCAGCGGGACGATCAGGCCGGCATAGGTGTCGATCATGCCGAGATCGACCATCACCTTGTAGGTCGGCAGGATGCGCACCTCGACTGGAAGCATCAAGGTGATGAAGATCAGCCAGAAGAAGGTCATGCGCAGCGGAAAGCGAAAGAACACGATCGCGTAGGCCGACAGGATCGAGATGAAGATCTTTCCCACCGCAACGCCGAGCGCCATGATCGTGGTGTTGAGGAGCAGCCTGCCGACGCTGACCCCGCCGATACGACCGATGCCGCCGAACAGCGCCTCGCTGTAATTGTTCCATAGCTGGCCGCCGGGCAAGAGCGGCAGGGGCGGCCTGAGGATCGTTTGCAGCGTGTGCGTCGAGGCAACGAAGGTGTAGTAGATCGGAAAAGCCACGATCAATATGCCGAGGATGAGCACGGCATGGGCGATGAAGGTGCGGAGCGGGGACTGGCCGATCATCGCTACCCTCAGCCGTAATGGACTTTGCGTTCCACATAGCGGAACTGGATCGCTGTGAGCGCAATGACGATGGCCATCAGGATGACCGACTGCGCCGCCGAATCGCCCAGGATCAGATTGACGAAGCCGTCATTGTAGACCTTGTAGACCAGCGTCTCGGTCGTCTTGCCCGGCCCGCCGCCGGTGACGGCATGAACGATGCCGAACGTGTCGAACAGGGCATAGACGGTGTTGACGACCAGCAGGAAAAAGGTTGTCGGCGCAAGCAGCGGGAAGACGATGGTCCAGAAGCGCTTGGTTTCGCCGGCGCCGTCCATGGCCGCCGCTTCGATCAGCGTTTTCGGCACCGCCTGCAGGCCGGCGACGAAGAACAGGAAGTTGTAGCTGATCTGCTTCCAGGCAGCAGCCGACACCAGCAGGATCATGGCGTGGGTGCCGTTGAGCAGCGGGTCCCATACGATGCCGAGGCTTCTCAGCAAATAGGCCAACGAGCCGATCGAGGGATTGAACAGGAAAAGCCAAAGCATGCCGGCAATCGCCGGCGCCACGGCGTAAGGCCATATCAGCAGTGTGCGGTAGAGGCCTTTGCCGCGCACGGCCTTCTCGGCCATGACCGCGAGCAGCAGGGCCACAACCATGGCAACGATCGCGGTCGCAAGAGAGAACACTACTGTGACCTTGATCGAGTTGAGGTAGGCCGGATCGGCCAGCACCTTCCGGAAATTGGCAAACCAGACGAACCTGCTCTTCAGCCCGAACGGGTCTTGCCTGAGCATCGACTGGTAAAGCGCCTGACCGGCCGGCCAGTAGAAGAAAACCAGGGTGATGGCGAGTTGTGGCGCCACCAGCAGGTAGGGCAGGATCTTGTTGGGAAAGACGACGCGTGGAGACAGGCTGATTTCCCTCGCTATCCAGGTATCGCCCACGCTAGCTCGCGTGGGCGATATTCCAACCGACTAACCGAGATAATCCCGTCAGTTCTCCAGCGCTTCCTTGATCGCCGCGTTGCCGCGCGCAACCGCATTGTCGAGTGCCTGCTGGGCGGTTTGCTGGCCGGCCAGCATCTTCTCCAGCTCCTCGTTCTGGATATCGCGCACCTGCGGCAGATTCGGCAGGCGCACGCCCTTCGAATTGTCGGTCGGCGACTTGCCGATCATCTGCAGGATGGGTGTCTCGCGGCCGGGGTTCTTGTCATAGAAGCCTGATTTCTTCGTCGCCTCATACGCGGCGAGCGTCACAGGCAGGTATCCCGACTTCTGGTGCAGATATTCCTGCACATCGGTCTTGGACAGATAGGCAAAGAAGGCGGCGACACCCTTGTATTCCTCGTCCGACTTGTTGCCGAACACCCAGAGGCTGGCACCGCCCGGCGTCGTGTTCTGCGGGGCACCCTTGGCGTCACTGTCGTAAGGAAGCTGGCCGATGCCATAGTTCATGCCGGACTTGACGATATCGCCGAGGCCGCCCGACGATTCGGTGAAGATGCCGCATTCGCCGGCGAGGAATATCTGCTTGGCTTCGGAGGTGCGTCCGCCATATTTGAATGTGCCGTCCTTGGCCAGGTCAGCGAGCGCCTGGAAGTGGTTGACGAAAATCGGCGCATTGATCTTGAGTTCGACATCACCGCCGGCCAGGCCATTCTGCTGGGTGGCCCAAGGCACGTCATTCCACCCCGCGAAATTCTCCAGGTGGATCCAGGTCAGCCAGGTCGAGGTATAGCCGCAAGGGGAGGCGCCGCTCGTCTTGATCTTCTTGGCAGCTTCCCACACCTCGTTCCACGTCTTGGGCGGATTGTTCACGTCGAGGCCTGCCTTCTGGAAGATGTCCTTGTTGTAGTAGAGGATCGGCGAGGAAGAGTTGTAGGGGAACGATAGCATGGTGCCGTCCGGCTTCGAATAATAGCCGACGATGCCGGGCAGATACTGGCTCTTGTCGAAAGTCATCCCGGCGCCGGTCATCACATCGGCCACCGGCTTTATCGCACCCTCGGCCGCCATCATCACGCCGGTGCCGACGTCGAACACCTGGAGGATATCGGGCGCTTGCCCGGCACGAAAGGCAGCGATGCCGGCATTCAGCGTCTCCGGATAGGTGCCCTTGAACACCGGAACGAGCTCATAGTCGCTCTGGCTGGCGTTGAAATCCTTGGAGATCTTGGCGACGACCTCGGCGTTGGCGCCGGTCATGGCGTGCCACCAGCTGATCTGCGTGACGGCGAAGGCGGAGGTGGTGGAAAGCAGGGTCACGGTCGCGGCGATACCGGCCGCAAAGCCGAAGAACTTCATGTTTCATCTCCCGTTTGTCATTCGCGAAAGGGGCACTTCCGCAAAGCCAATATGTGGCGCTGATGACAATCGGACAACGGTTTTATTGCGGATCAATGAACATCATTCCTTCCTAAAGTGCACTCGCTACCGAAACCGGGCGCCAGAAATCACATCACCGTCTTTTCGGCGCAGCGGCGCGTCGGTTTTCCCCCGAAAAGACCCGCCTCATGGCCCGCGGGTTAACCATTCGTTAAAATCTCCAAGAGCTAATCAGTCACACCTCCCCTGTTAGTTTTGGCAGACCGAGTGAACCAGGATGCTGACGGTCTATAATTGTATTGTAAGTCAGCACGATCCGAGACTGGTTGCGCTCGCCGCACTCGTCTGTGGAATTTCTTGCTTCTCAGCGGTTAATCTCCTTAAGCATGTCGGCCGATCGACCGAGCGAAACCGGCTTGTCTGGCTGATGATCGCCGCGGCCTCGACCGGGTTCGGCATATGGGCGACGCATTTCATCGCCATGACCGCGTTTACGCCGGGAATCCCGAACGCATACAATCCGGGATTATCCGCCTTTTCGCTTGCCGCCGCCGTTATCATGACCGCGCTTGGGATGTGGGTCGCCACCTTGCGCCGCGGCATCGACCATTTCCTCGTCGGTGGCGCCATTCTGGGCGGCGCCATCGCGACGATGCACTACATCGGCATGGCAGCTTTCGAGGTCGAAGGCCGGGTCGTATGGAACCTGCTCCTTGTCGCGATATCGCTTCTGGCCGGCGTGACCCTCGCGGCACTGGCGCTCCTTGTCGTCTTGCGCCGTCCGTCAGCGCTCGCGACTTTCGGCGGCGCCGCGCTTTTGACGCTGGCGATTTGCAGCTTGCATTTCATCGCGATGGCCGCGGTGTCGATCATTCCGGACTCCTCGATTGAAATATCCGAACATTCCATCGAGCCCATTTCCCAGGCCTTTGCCGCAGCGGTCGCCAGCCTGATAATCCTTGTGCTATCGGGTGCCGCGCTATGGATCGACCTGCGCTTTCGCCGCCAGAAGCTCGAGGCCGATCGCATGCACGATCTCGCCAATGCGGCGGTGGAAGGTCTGATCGTTTGCGATGGCACCCGCATTGTCAGCGCCAATGACAGTATGGCGAAGCTGACCGGAACAGCGACAGCCACCCTGAACACGATGCAATTCGGCGAGCTTTTCGACGGACAGAGCGCAGCCGATATGTCCGGCTTCGGCGAACAGGCGCAGGAAGCGAAGTTAAGAGGCAGCGACGGGGCGAGAATTCCTGTCGAGCTGATCGCCAGGAAAATAACCTACTGCGGCAGGCCTCATACGGTGCTTGCCGTTCGCGACATCCGTGAGCGCAAGAAGGCAGAACAAGAGATCCTCCGCCTCGCGCATTTCGATCCGCTTACCGGGCTTGCCAATCGGCGGAGCTTTTCTTCCCGGCTGGAAGCAGAATTCGCCTCGATGGATCGTGGCGGCAAGGATGGACATCTGGCGCTCCTGCTGCTTGACCTTGACCGGTTCAAGCAAGTCAACGACCTCTATGGCCACGGGGCCGGCGATGCTATGCTGCAGAAGCTGGCGCACTGCATTTCCGGCATCCCGCGCCACGGACAGATGCTCGCGCGTCTCGGCGGCGATGAATTTGCCATCATAGCTCCGAACCTCCCCGACCCCCTGGCCGCAGGCCGGATAGCCGAGGACTTGCTGGCGGCGATCCGGGAGGAAAACAGGGTTTCGGTCGGCTCCGGCCTCGTCTCGGCCAGCATCGGCATCGCCTTCTTTCCGCTGGATGCCGAAGACCAGGCCGGCCTGATCAGCCATGCCGACACGGCACTCCATCGCGCCAAAACCGAAGGCAGGGACACTTATCGGTTTTTCGAGATAGCCATGGGCACCGCGGCCCGCGACAAGCGCGTGATGGAGCATGAATTGCGCCAGGCGATCGCCCGCAAGGAGTTCCACCTCGTCTATCAGCCGCAGAAGGAGATCCGCGGCGGCAGGATGATCGGCTTCGAAGCCCTGGTCCGTTGGCAGCACCCTGAGCGGGGTGACATTTCTCCGGCCGTTTTCATCCCCGTGGCCGAGGACAGTGGCGCTATCGCGCAGATAGGCGACTGGGTGCTGACGACGGCTTGTAACGATGCTGCTCGCTGGACAAACCCGCTGATGGTCGCCGTCAACGTCTCCGCCGTGCAACTTCACAATCCGAACTTCAGCCGCAAGGTGCACGACGCATTGACGAGATCCGGCCTGGCCCCCGGCAGGCTCGAACTGGAGATCACCGAAACGGCCCTGGTGAAGGACATGCCGCGCGCGCTGGCAACCTTGAGGCAGGTCAAGGCGCTTGGCGTGCATGTGGCGATGGACGATTTTGGCACCGGCTATTCTTCGCTGTCCAACCTCAGCGCCTTTCCCTTCGACAAGATCAAGATCGACGGGTCGTTCATCAAATCGGTCGACAAGAACGCCCAGTTCGCGGCGATCGTTCGCGCCGTGCTGGGGCTTGGACGCGGTCTCGGCCTACCGGTTCTGGCAGAAGGTATCGAGACGCCGGGTGAATTGCAGTTCCTGGACGCCGAGGCTTGCGAGATCGGGCAAGGCTACTACCTCGGCAAACCGGCTCCGATCGAGACATTCGGGGAACTGACGGGCGTGGCCTCTCCGGCAATCCGCACCGCCAGCCGACGCGGCGCAAGCATTGCCGTGCTCAAGCCGCGCCTGCGCACGGTCTGAGCCTATCCCGGCTGAAGCGCCGCCTCGACCAGACGCTTGGCATCCGGCCCCGACCATTCGGCCGGGCCATTCATATGGGCGATCAGGCAGCCTTGCCCATCGATCAGCATGGTGACCGGCAGACCGAGCGCCAGGCCGCGCGTCTTGACGTCGTTGAACAGCGCCATCGTGGCATCGCGATAGTAGCCGAGCGACTTGACGCCGGTGTCCTCCAGGAACTTCTTCGGTTTGGCATCGTCGCCGGCATCGACGTTGACGGCAACAACCTGAAACGCATCGCTGCCCATCTCCTTCTGCAGCGCATCGAGCGCCGGCATTTCGGCGCGGCAAGGTGCGCACCATGTCGCCCACAGATTGAGCAGCACCGTCTTGCCGGCATGATCGGCGATCGTCGTCGGCTTGCCGTCGGGGCCGTTGAAGGCAAGGCTTTTCAGCGATTGCGGCGGATCCGCCGGCAAAAGCGCGGCAACTTGGCCGGTGGCAGCGGCGGCGATCTTCTTGGCACGGTCGGTCTTGGCGGCGCAGGCGACGTCGTCCTTGCCGCCGCCGGCGGCCACTTGCGCGGGCGCCTTGTTGCCAGAACTGCTTTCCCTGACATATACCGCGACCGCGCCGGCCAGCACGCCCGCAACCAAAGCGGCGAGGATGAGACGCAAAGCCGGGAAAAATCTATTGCCGTCTGCCATTTTGCAAAAACTGCTCCGGAGCACGGGTTATAGCGATGAACGACAAGAAGGCCAGCAACCAGATGTGGGGCGGACGTTTTGCCTCGGGTCCGGCCGCAATCATGGAAGCGATCAACGCGTCGATCTCGTTCGACCGCAAACTCTATGCGCAGGATATTCGCGGCTCGATCGCCCATAGCCAGATGCTGGCGCAAACGGGCATTATTTCGGCGGCCGATCAAGAAAAAATCGCTCACGGGCTGAACACGATCCTCGCAGAGATCGAGGCCGGCACCTTCGAGTTCTCGACCAGGCTGGAAGACATCCACATGAATGTCGAGGCCCGTCTGGCCGATTTGATCGGCCCCGCCGCCGGCCGCCTGCATACCGCCCGCTCGCGCAACGACCAGGTGGCGGTCGACCTCAGGCTGTGGGTCAAGGACGAATGCTTTCGTGTCGCCGAGGCGCTGAAGGGCCTGATCACGGCGTTCCTGGATCGGGCCGAGGAGCATGCGGCAACGGTGATGCCGGGCTTCACCCACATGCAGGCGGCGCAGCCGGTGACCTTCGGCCACCACTGCATGGCTTATGTCGAGATGTTTGCACGCGACCTGTCGCGCGTCCGCGATGCGATTGAGCGGATGGATGAAAGCCCGCTCGGCGCCGCCGCCCTTGCCGGCACCAGCTTTTCCATCGACCGGCACCAGACGGCGAAGGCGCTTGGCTTCCGCGAGCCGATGCGCAATTCGCTCGACAGTGTTTCGGACCGCGATTTCGCGCTCGAGTTCCTGGGCTTGGCGGCGATCTGCGCGACGCATCTGTCGCGGCTGGCCGAAGAGATCATCATCTGGTCGACGCCGCAATTCGGCTTCGTCAGGCTATCGGATAGTTTCTCGACGGGTTCGTCGATCATGCCGCAGAAGAAGAACCCGGACGCTGCCGAACTGGTGCGCGGCAAGACCGGCCGCGTCACCGGCCATCTCGTCGGCCTGCTGACGGTGATGAAGGGCATGCCGCTGACCTATGGCAAGGACATGCAGGAAGACAAGGAATCCGTCTTCGACGCGGCCGAGACGCTCGACCTGATGCTGGCGGCAATGACCGGCATGGTGCGCGACATGATGGTGAACACTGCTGCGATGAAAAAGGCGGCCGGCGCCGGCTATTCGACTGCGACCGACCTCGCCGACTGGCTGGTGCGCACGCTCGGCCTGCCGTTCCGCGAGGCGCACCATATCACTGGCCGGGCGGTGGCGCTGGCCGAGGACAGGAAGATCGGGCTCGACAGGCTTTCGCTGGAGGATCTGCAGTCCATTCACCCCGGTATCAGCGCCGACGTGTTTTCGGTTCTTGCCGTGCAGAATTCTGTAAAGAGCCGCACGAGCTTCGGCGGCACCGCGCCGTCCGAGGTGCGCAAGCAGATCCGCTACTGGAAAAAGCGGCTCGCCAAGGCGTAAGACGCGGGGTGCAATGGCCGCAAAACTCGGCTAGAAGCGGCTGCGGGCAACAGTTTCGGACGGATGGCACGATGACCGGAAGCAGGATTTTGGTGACGCTGACGCTGCTGGCGGCAATGGCCACCGTTGCGGCCTGCGGCAGGAAGGCTGCGCTCGACACGCCGTACGCGGCAGCCGTGCAGGCCCGCAAGGACGCCGAGAAGGCCAAGCAACCTTTGCCGCCGGAGCCGGAAAAACCTGTCGAGGACAAGAAATTCATCCTCGACCCGCTGCTCTGATTTCGGACCAATCTCGTGAACCATTTCGACTACCGCGACGGCGCGCTGCATGCCGAGGACGTGGCGATATCAGACATCGCCGCCAGCGTCGGCACGCCGTTCTACTGTTATTCGACGGCGACGCTGACCAGGCATTTTCGCGTCTTCACCGAGGCCTTTGCCGGGCTCGATGCTCTCGTCTGCTATGCCATGAAGGCGAATTCCAACCAGGCCGTGCTGAGGGTGCTGGCAAGGCTCGGCGCCGGCGCCGACGTGGTCTCGGAGGGCGAATTGCGCCGCGCTTTGGCGGCCGGCATCCCGGCAAGCAAGATCTTGTTTTCGGGCGTCGGCAAGACCGCGCGCGAAATGGATTTCGCACTCTCGGCCGGCATTCTCTGCTTCAACGTCGAATCCGAACCGGAGCTGGAGCTGCTGTCGGCCCGCGCCACCGCGCTGGGCAAGGTCGCGCCGATCTCGCTGCGCATCAATCCGGATGTCGACGCCAGGACGCACAAGAAGATTTCGACTGGGAAGGCCGAGAACAAGTTCGGCATTCCGTGGCAGCATGCGCGGAAGGTCTATGCGCGCGCGGCTGAGCTGCCGGGCATCAAGGTCACCGGCATAGACACCCATATCGGCAGCCAGATCACCGAATTGCAGCCCTTCGACGACGCCTTTGCGCTGCTGGTGGAGTTGGTCGGCGCCTTGCGCTCCGACGGTCATGCCATCGAGCACATCGATGTCGGCGGCGGCCTTGGCATTCCCTACCGCGTCGACAACAACCCGCCGCCTTTGCCCGATGCCTATGCCCAGATCGTCAGGAAGCATGTTGCCAAACTTGGGCTGAAAGTGATGTTCGAGCCAGGCCGGCTGATCGTCGGCAATGCCGGCATCCTGGTCTCGCAGGTGATCTTCGTGAAGGAGGGCGACGCCAAGAACTTCCTCGTCGTAGACGCCGCGATGAACGACCTGATCCGGCCGACGCTTTACGACGCTTTCCACGACATCAGGCCGGTGTCGCAGCAGCCGGCCGCTGCACCACGCATGAAGGTCGACGTCGTTGGCCCGGTTTGTGAGACCGGCGACTATCTCGGGCTCGACCGTGACCTGCCCCGGCTGAAATCCGGCGACCTGATCGCTGTCTCCACCGCCGGCGCCTATGGCGCCGTTCAGGCCGGCACCTACAATACCAGGCTGCTGGTACCGGAAGTGCTGGTCGACGGCGACCGCTTCCACGTTGTGCGCCCGCGCCAGACCTATGACGAGCTGATCGGACTGGACTCGGTGCCGGACTGGTTGGAGTAGAACTCTGCAGCTACAGCCGGTGCTGAATGAGCGCCCTGGTCTCGGCGATTCTGTCCTCATTCCGGCGATAGAATATCCACTGCTTGATGCGCTTGCTGCGCAAAAGCCCTGCCTGGGTGAGCACGCGCATATGCTCGCTGAGCGTTGCCTGGGTGATCCCCAGCTTTTCCGCGATCAGCAGCGCGCAGACGCCGTCCTCGACCAGATCGCCGTCCGTCTGCGACGGAAAATGCGCTCGCGGGTCCTTCAGCCAATCGAGGATCTGCAGCCTGCGCTCGTTGGCGATTGCTTTGAAGACATCGATCTCTTGCATTTAGGCACTTTGCCAAGTTACTAAGTTATGTCAACTCTGAATGTCAACTCTGGGAGTGAAAGCATGCTGCACGGCCACACGATCACACGCGAGCGCATTGCGGCGATAGAACCCCGCATCCGGCCCTTCGTGCGCCACACGCCGGTGCTGCGCGTCGACATGGCCGATTTCGGCCGCCCGCCTCTGCCTGTCGACCTGAAGCTTGAGTGCTTGCAGCATTCCGGCTCGTTCAAGGCACGTGGTGCGTTCACCAATCTCCTCGAACGGCCGGTTCCTGCGGCCGGCGTCGTCGCCGCATCGGGCGGCAACCACGGTGCCGCCGTCGCCTATGCCGCCATGCGGCTCGGCCACAAGGCGACCATCTTTGTTCCCGAAGTGAGCCCGCAGGCCAAGCTGGACCGCATCCGCGGCTACGGCGCCGAGTTGATCGTCGGCGGCGCCCGTTATGCCGAGGCGCTGGCCGCCAGCGAGAGCTTCGCCGAAAAATCCGGCGCGCTGCAGATCCACGCCTTCAACCAGGAGGAGACGCTGGTCGGGCAAGGCACGCTCGGCCTCGAGATCGAGGCCGACCTGCCGAAGCTCAACACCCTGCTGGTCGCCGTCGGCGGCGGCGGGCTGATCGGCGGCATCGCTGCCTGGTTTTCCGGCCGCATCAGGATAATCGCGGTCGAGCCGGAGGGTGCGCCGACGCTTCATCGCGCCTTCGAGGCGGGCCGACCCGTCGACGCGCCGGCTGAGGGCATCGCCGCCGATTCGCTCGCGCCAAAGCGTGTCGGCGAAATGATGTTTCCTATCGCCGAGGCATTCGTCGAGCGCTCGATCCTGGTCGGCGACGACGACATTATCGCCGCCCAGGCGGCGCTGTGGGACCGCGTGCGAATCATCTCCGAGCCGGGCGGTGCGGCCGCCTTCGCGGCGCTCCTGTCCGGCCGCTACGCACCGGCTGCAGGCGAGCGCGTTGCCGTACTGGTCTGCGGCGCAAACGCCAATCCGGCGAAATTCTGACAATATCCGGGGCATTATTGTTCACGTTTTGGGGAACCGCCTCGCCTTCGCCGTGTTTGTTGGTATCCTTAGGGCGATGTGCATCCGCTTGGACGCACGGAGTGCGCTAAGATTTTAGGTCTTCGCATCGTGCTTCCCGAAAATCGACTTTTCGGGCCCATGCGATAGACTCGTGAGGCCTGGGCTATCCCGCCCGGCCAGGAAGGGCCGATGACACAACGACCCATTTTCACCAGCGATCGCAGTCTGGCCAGGCGCCTTGCCTTGAGCCGGCTGGGGACGCAGGTCTCGATAATCGTCGAACGCGGCTGGCCATTGCTGCTGCCACCGATCATCGTCGCCAGCCTGTTCCTCAGCATTTCGTGGCTCGGCCTGTTCCCATTTTTGCCCGATCTGGCGCGGATCGGTCTTATCACGGCATTCGGCGTCGCAGCGCTTGCCGCACTCTATCCACTGCGTTTCTTCCGCACGCCATCCAGTGCCGAGGTCGACCGCCGCATCGAGGCGGCCAACCGATTGCTGCACAGCCCGGTGCAGGTCCAGACCGATCGCCCGAGCGGCAAGGAAAGCATTTTTTCGCAAGCCCTGTGGCGCGAGCATCAGCGGCGCATGGCCGACCGGCTGGGCGAGCTTGGCGGCGACGTGCCGCGCACACGCGTGCCGGAACGCGACCCGTGGGCGCTGCGCGCCGTTGCCGCGCTTTTGTTGGTCACTGCCTTTGCCTTCTCCTTCGGGCCATCGGGCGGCAGGCTGAGCGACGGTTTTGTTGCCCGTGCCGCCCGCGACGTCGTGCCGCCGCGCATTGATGCCTGGGTGACGCCGCCGGCCTATACCGGCAGGCCGCCGGTATTCCTGAACGCCCCGGTCCTGGCCAACAACGCCACTCAAGCGCCGCCGACCTTCACGATTCCGGAGGGCAGCGATGTGTCGCTGCGCGTCACCGGCGGTTCGGGCGAGGAAACGCTGAGCTACGCCGACACCGGCGGCAACACCCGCGCCATCGATCCGACCGGGCCGCAAGCCGCCAAGACTGAGGCAAGTCCGGCAACGCCTTCCACCGTGCGCCAGTTCAGCGGCAAGTTAACGGCCGACGGCACGCTGACGCTGCAGTCCAGCGACGGCGAGCTCGGCCGCTGGGCCTTCGCCATAATTCCCGACAAGCCGCCGCAGATCCGCTTTGTCGGCGAGCCGAAGCGCGCCGTCAACGGCGCCTTCGAGCTCAACTACCAGATCGACGACGACTATGGCGCGGCCTCCGCCAAGGCGGTTTTCGCGTTGGCCGATCCGCAAGTGCCCAACGCGCATCCGCTCTATGGCCCGCCGGAAATGCCGCTGACGTTGCCGCGCCGCGGCGGCAAGGCCAATGCCGCTAAGACGACGAAGGACCTGACCGACCATGTCTGGGCAGGTGGCAACGTCAAGCTGTCGCTTGTCGCCACCGACGGTGCCGGACACACGGCGACCAGCGAAACCAAGACGCTGGTGATGCCGGAGCGGCCATTCTCCAACCCGTTGGCGCGGGCTGTGGTCGAGCAGCGCCGCATACTGGCGCTCGACGCCTATGCCAAGGACCGCGTGCTCGACCTGATGGATGCAATCACGCTCAGGCCGGAAGACACGTTCGACAACATGGCGCACTACCTCGCCATCATGAGCGCCCGCACCCGGCTGAAGATGGCAGACAGCGACGACCAGTTGCGCGACGAGGTCGCTTACCTCTGGGAGATCGCGCTCGGCATTGAGGAAGGCAATCTGTCGGCGGCCGAGAAGCGGCTGCGCCAGGCGCAGCAGGCGCTGCAGGATGCGATCAAGAACGGCGCCAGCGACCAAGAGATCGAGAAGGCGATGAAGGAACTGCGCGAGGCGATGAACCAGTTCCTGCAGGAATTCGCGGCGCGGGCGCAGCAGAATCCGAATGCGCCACAGATGCAGCAGAACGGTCAGGAACTGCGCCAGAGCGACATCGACCGCATGATGGACCAGATCGAGAACCTGGCGAAATCCGGCAATCGCGACCAGGCGCAGCAATTGCTGTCCGAGTTGCAGGACATGATGAACAATCTGCAGGCAGGCCGCCAGCAACAGGGCGGCCAGCAGGACAGCGAGATGCGCCAGCAGATGGACAAGCTGGGCGAGATCATGCGGCGCCAGCAGGAGATGATGAACGACACTTTCCGTATGGACCAGATGCAGCGCGGCCAGCAACAGCGCGGGCAGAACCGCGACGAGCAGCTCGGCGAGAACGGTGAGCCAGGCCCGATGGGCGAAGAGGGCAAGCCCGGCCCGGGTGACGACCGCGATCCGCTCGGCCGGCCGAAGCCGATGACGCCGCAGGAATTTGCTGATGCGCTGAAGCAATTGCAGGAAGGCCAGGGCAAGCTGCAGAGCGAGCTCGATCAATTGAGGAAGAGCCTCGAAGGCATGGGCCTCGACCCCAATGAGGGGTTTGGCGAGGCCGGCAAATCCATGGGCAATGCCGAACAGGCGCTCGGCGAGGGCGAAGGCGACCAGGCCGTCGGTCACCAGGGCCGCGCATTGGAAGCCTTGCGCAGGGGCGCCAAGGACATGATGAAGCAATTGCAGGCGATGCAAGGCGACCAGGGCGGCAACGGGCAGGGCGGGCGCCAGCAGAATGCCGACCGTGACCCGCTCGGGCGGCCCCGCACCAGCGAGGGTCCCGATGACGGAAGTTCGGTGAGAGTGCCTGACGAGATCGATGTGCAGCGTGCCCGCCAGATCCTCGAAGCGATCCGCAAGCGGCTCGGCAACGCACTCAGCCCGGATATCGAGCGCAGCTATCTGGAGCGGTTGCTGGAGCTGAAGTAAGGCTGCCCCCCAATATTCGGAAGATCGCCGTGCGGTCCGTGGAGGCCGCCACCGCCGGACTGAGCGGCACGTTTTAACGGTTGGTGAACGCCTCGCGGATCGCCTCTTCCATGCCGTCGATGGCCTCGCCGGAAGCGTTCGGATTGCGCCGCAGCACCACGTTCGAGGAATCGATGTCGCCGAACCCGTCGGCGGCCGTAAGCTCGCGGCAGCCGGCCGGGATGTTGCTGCGCGAGATCGGCGCAATCGCCAACCCGGAGGTGACGGCGAGCCGCAGGCCGCCATTGGTATCGCTGGTGTAGGCGACACGATAGGCGAGACCGCGCTGTTCCAGCGACTTTATGGCGAAATCCTTGCACCAACCGGCACGATTGTAGAGCGCGATCGGCACCGGCCGCTCCTCATGCATGTGATGCAGCTCCGACGTCACCCATACGGTCGGGTCATGCATCAGCACCTCACCGCCTGACAGATCCTGCCATTCGAACACCACCGCCAGATCGAGCTCGCCGGCGGCGAGCGCCGCGATCTGCGCACCGGAATGCGCGTAGCGGACCGTGATGTCGACCTGAGGATGGCGCTTGGCAAAGGCGCCGAGTGCCCGCGACAGGATCGCGTGGCCATATTCTTCCGGGATACCGATGCGCACCGGCCCGCCAAGCGGCGCCGCGACCATCGATGCCGCCGTCTCGTCGAGCAGTGAAACGATGCGCCTGGCGTTGGCGATGAGTTCGCCGCCGCGCTGCGTCAACGCTACACCGCGCGACCCGCGCTCGAACAGGCTGTCGCCGATCATGCCTTCGAGCCTCTTCATCTGCATCGAGACCGCCGACTGGGTGCGGCCGGCCCGCTCCGCCGCTTTGGTGAAATTGCCGGTGTCGGCGACCGCCACGAAGGTGCGCAACAGGTCGCTGTCGAGATTGGGTCGCATGTGCCCGCCATAAGAAAATCTGATTGCTGGCATCATTCCAATTCGTTTGCAACATGTCAAACGGCGGACGATAGTCGCCTTACCCATTGGATATGCGGCCGGGAAATCGGCTGCGGACCAATCAAAAGTCCTCACTCGTACCCGCTGCCCGAAACGGTGGCGGGTTCTTTTTACCCGGATGCAGGCCTGCTTTCGGCCGCGCACGCGGGAGACAGGAGCGCCTATGCAGAATCGGCTTGTGCTCGGCATCCTCAGCCTCTGTCTCGGCGTGCTGGTCTTTTCGCTGCAGGACCCGCTGGTCAAGGCGGTGTCGAGCCACTATCCGGTCACCGAGGTGATAGCGATCCGCTCGATCGTCGCCCTGCCGATCCTGGTTTTCCTTGTCCACGCCGATGTCGGATTGCAGGCGATCCTGTCGAAGCGGTTCGGCATGCTGACGATGCGCGCCTTCATCCAGTTCACCTCCTACACGGCCTACTACCTGGCAATCGCCGCCCTGCCGCTGGCTGACGCGGTGGCGCTCTATTTCATGGCGCCGCTGTTCATCATGGCGTTGGCCGGCCCCTATCTCGGCGAACGCGTGTCCTGGCAGGCGCTCGCCACCGTCCTGGTCGGCATGCTCGGCGTGCTGGTGATGGTGCGCCCGGGCGCCGGCTTGTTCGACTGGGCAGCGCTGCTGTCGCTAGGTTCGGCTCTGCTCTACGGTTTCTCGCAGCTGATGGCACGCAAGATCGGCGACACCGAATCCTCGACTGTCATGGCTTTCTATCAGAACGGCGCTTATCTGATCGGCGCCGCATTTGTGGCGGCATTGTTTTGGCTGGCAGGCATTGACCACGCCGTGCATCCGAGTCTCGAATTCCTCGTCCGGCCATGGGTCTGGCCGGCGACGCCGGATCTCCTCAAGATGGGGGCATGCGGCTTCGTTGCCTCGGCCGGCATGATCCTGTTGTCGCAGGCCTACCGGCTGGCGCCCGCCAACAGCGTCGCCACCTTCGAATACACCGGTATCATCTGGTCGCCGCTATGGGGTTTTCTGTTCTTTGCCGAAGTGCCGCGACCAGCGACGGCGGCGGGCGCAGCCCTCATCATCGGCGCCGGCCTGTTTGCGCTCAATGCCAGCCGGCGCCTGAGCGGCGCGCCAGCCATTACGGCGACCTGCGACCCTGCCTGAAGGCGGTCGGCCTTGGGCTTTAGGCGAAGCAGGCGAGCGCCTGTTCGACGCGGGCGCGGATTTCAGCCAGCGTGAACGGCTTTTGCACGACGTCGAGAATAATGCCGTCCAATTCCTCGGCGCGCTCGCGCTGGTCGGCATAGCCGGTCATCAGCATGATCTTCATCGCCGGGAACAGCGCTGCTGCCGCCTTGGCCATCTCGATGCCGTCTATTTCCGGCATGCGGATGTCGGACAGCACAAGGTCATAGCTCCCTTGCGCCGCCCGGATCAGAGAAAGGCCATGTGCGCCGTCGGCGGCAACAGTGACATTATGCCCGGCGCGTTCGAGCGCGCGAGCGGCGAGAGTGCGGACGGATTCATCGTCCTCGACGATCAGGAGCTTTGCCATGGGCAGGATATTTGGCGGGGAAAAGTTGATGTTTCCTGAAGGCGCCAAGGGTCGATGAGGCCTTTTCAGAATTCGCTCCGCCAAGTCAGATAGCGTGGTTTTCGAGAACCGGAGCGGAGCGGACGTTCGAGTCCGAGAGCACCGGAAGCGCAGAAAACTGCGTCAGGTGGCCGCCGGAGTAGAATTATCAAAAGGCCTCAAGCGTCGCCCTTGACGATGCCGACGAAGGGCAATTCGCGAAACGCGTGGGCGACGTCCATGCCATAACCGACGACGAAATAATCGGGGCAGTCGAAGCCGACATAGTCGGCGTTGAGCGTGGTCTGGCGGCGCATGCGCTTGTCGAGCAGCACGGCGATGGCACAGCTCCTCGCGCCGCGCGACAGCATGAGGTCGCGGGTGAAACTCAGCGTCTTGCCGGATTCCAGAATGTCATCGATCAAAAGCACATCGCGACCGGCGACCTCGTTGTCGATGTCGCGCAGCACCCTCACCTCACCGCTGGTCGTGCCGGCGCCATAGCTGGAGATGAAGATGAACTCGACCTCCGGCGACAGGCCGACATCGTGCATGGCACGGATAAGATCGGCGGCGAAGATGAACGATCCCTTCAGCACCGAGATTACCAGAAGGTCGTGGTAGTCGTGCCCGGCGATCTCCTTGGCAAGTTCCAGGTTCCGCCGCGCGATGGCGGACGCCGAAAACAGGACTTCGATGTCCTTGCCGCGCACAACTGGCATTGGCTGCCCTTCCAGAAATGATCGCCTTGTAGGCGAAGCCGACCGAAAACGGTCTTCAACCTGTTTCTAGGCATGTCGAGCCGGCTGGCAAGGCCAAATCTTTCGCAGGACGCCCGCGAACGGTCGGGTGTCCGCAGCGCGTCGCTGATCGTTTATCTGGTGACCTGTTGATTTTCTGGCGCCGCTCTAACGAACCAGCGCATGGCCGCCCGAAATCCAGAAGGCGGCAAAGGCGGCACCGACGCCGACAATCCAGAAGATCGGCCCACCATGCACCCACAATGGGCGTTCGACGGCGGTTTCGGGCTTGCGCAACATGTCCATGCCTTCGATCGAAGGCATGGACATCATGCGCGCAGGCAGCGGCGCAAAGTCTGGACGTGTAAAATGGCGGGGCAGCACCTCATAATCGGCATCGATGACCTCGGCGGTCACGTCGCGCATGATGCGTTCCGGCTCGGCGGCCGGATCGGTCATGATTTCGCCGGAAACCGGGCGCGCGGTTCGATCCTCAGCCATCATGGCCCAACACTACCGCACCTGTTCGCTGTTCGTTTCTTTTGGGTAAACGGAAATGGTTAACGCTTCCCCACCGGAACCCCTGTGACTCGCTCGAAAAGCCCCCAAATTAACCGTCGGTTAACCATGCCGGCCGATGGTCTTTCCATAGAAAGGGCTGGCATCTTGCCGCCGAGAATTTCAGGTCGTCGAAAGTGATCCGCTTCGAAAATGTCGGCCTCCGCTATGGCATGGGTCCGGAGATCCTCCGCGACATCTCCTTGCACATTCCGGAGCGCTCCTTTCAGTTCCTGAGCGGACCTTCAGGCGCCGGCAAGACGACGTTGCTGCGGCTTTTGTTCATGTCGCTGAAGCCGACACGCGGCCTGATCACCATTTTCGGCAAGGACCGCTCGCGCATCTCGCGTACCGAATTGCCGCATCTGAGACGACGCATCGGCGTGGTGTTCCAGGATTTTCGCCTGCTCGACCATATGACCACCTACGAGAACGTGGCATTGCCGCTGCGCGTGCGCGGCCGCGAGGAGGCGACCTATCGCACCGACGTCACCGAGCTGCTGAAATGGGTCGGCCTCGGCGAGCGCATGCATGTGCTGCCGCCGGTGCTGTCTGGCGGCGAGAAGCAGCGCGCCGCCATCGCCCGGGCGTTGATCGAGCAGCCCGAGATCCTGCTCGCCGACGAGCCGACCGGCAATGTCGACCCGCCGCTGGCACGACGCTTGCTGCGGCTGTTCATCGAGCTCAACCGGCTGGGCACCGCCGTGGTGATCGCCACACACGACCTCGGCCTGATGGAACAGGTCGACGCACGGCGAATGATCCTGGCCGGCGGAAGGCTGGACATCTATGACTGAGCTCTCCGTCGAACATTTCGAGGGTCAGGACGCCGCGGCGGCAAAGCCCCGCGTCCAGCGCAAAATGGCGCCGATCGTGCCGGCGCAGAACATCGCCGGCCGGGCGCTGGTGCTGGTCATCGCCATCATGACGTTTCTGTCCTGCCTGACGTTTGGCGCCGTCACGCTGGTGCGTGACACCGCCTCCGTCTGGGAGAACCAGATCTCGCGCGAGGCGACCATCCAGATCAAGCCGGTCGACGGCCTCGACATGGAGGCCGCACTTGCGCTGGCCTCGCAGATCGCCGGCGAATTCCCTGGCGTGAAAAGCGCCCGGATCGTCGACCGCGAAGCGACGGCCCGGCTGCTCGAGCCTTGGCTGGGCTCGGGCCTGAACATCGATGAGCTGCCGGTGCCGCGCTTGATCATCATCACCATCGACGAGAATAGTCCGCCCGATTTCGCCGCACTGCGCGCGGCGATCACGCCGAAGCTGCCGAGTGCCTCGCTCGACGATCATCGCACCTGGGTCGACCGGCTGGTTGCCATGGCCCGCACCACGGTAACGATCGGTATTGCAGTGCTGGCGCTGATGCTGTCGGCGACGGTGCTGACCGTGGTATTCGCGACGCGCGGCGCCATGGCCGGCAATGGCCACATCATCGAGGTGCTGCATTTTGTCGGCGCCGAGGCGCGCTTCATCGCGCGCGAATTCCGCCGGCATTTTCTGGTCACCGGCATGAAGGGCGCCGCGGCAGGCGGCGCCGCGGCGATCCTGGTCTTCATCGTCTTCTCCTGGTGGTCGTCACGCAACATGGCAACGCCGCTGGCCGACCAGGCGACCGCCCTATTCGGCAATTTCGCCATCGGCTCGGCGGGTTATCTCGGGGTCGCTGTCATGGTGCTGGTGATCGGCGCGCTGACGGCGGCAACCTCCCATTTCACCGTGGTTACCTATCTCAGCGACATCGACATTCGCCAGCCGGACGCCGGCTAAAGGAAAGATCGATCACGGATGAAAACGCATCGTCACGAAAATTGCATTTTTTTCCTACCAAAGGCCGTATTTCGGGATTAACCATTTCATGATGGACGTTCGGGACTCGACCGATACCGCTGGATGCATGCCAGTGCTGGTTGCGCGCCCGCCTGTATTCGCCGAGCCTGATGAATTTGCCAAGCCGGGTCAGTTCGCCAAACATGGGCGGCTGCTGGCAGCCCGCTCCTTGCGCATCTCGGCTCTCCTTCTGCTCGCCTTTATGGCGCTGTTTGTCGCCGGCTTCGGCTGGTTCGCCAATACCGTCAGCCGCCTGACTACGCCCGCCAATCCGGCAAGGGCCGACGCTATCATCGTGCTGACCGGCGGCCAGTCGCGCCTCGACGCTGCGATGGGCCTGCTTGCGTTAGGCAAGGGCGAGCGGCTGCTGATCAGCGGCGTCCATCCCTCCGCCAGCCGCCGCCAGCTTCAGGCCGCGACCGGCGGCGACAAGAGGCTGTTTTCCTGCTGCGTCGACATCGACCGCGCCGCGCTCGACACGATCGGCAATGCCGAGGAAAGTGCCAAATGGGTCGAGGACCATGCCTACGGCACGGTCATTCTCGTCACCAACAATTATCACATGCCGCGCAGCCTGCTGGAAATGGGCCGGCTGCTGCACGGCGCCAGGCTCGAACCCTATCCGGTGGTCAACACCAACCTCGAGAATGGCGGCTGGCTGACCAAGCCAGAAGCGCTACGCGTGCTGTTCACCGAATATAACAAATACCTGCTGGCGCTGGCGCGCGGCATCATGCCGGTGAAGCAATCGCCCAACGGCGTCACGCTGGCCGACGCCGCGGGCGGAAGCTGAACGGCACCGGCACTTTTATTCCCTAGCTGCTGCACCCGAGCGCAAGCGTGCGATCTCCTGTTCGAGCCGTTCGATGCGCTTGTCGCGTTCGCCCAGCGCCGCCGCCACGTCGGCCGCTTCGAAACGCTGCGGGATGTGCTGCGAGCAATTTGAATCCCAAGCCGAAACCGTAAACAGGATGACCTGCTCGGGTCGCGCCTTATAGTCTTGCGGCATCAGCTTTGCCGTCAGCTCGGCATCGCCCTCGACGACTTGCGCTTTGCCCCAGATCTTGATGCGCTGCCGGTGCGCATAATCGATCAGGAATAGGAAAGCCTGTGGGTTGTCGCTGAGGTTGCCCTGGGTGATGAACTGCCTGTTGCCGGAAAAATCGGCAAAGCCGATCGTCCGTTCGTCGAGCACCTTGAGGAAACCGGCAGGCCCGCCGCGATGCTGGATGTAAGGCTGCCCGTCCGCATTGGCGGTCGACAGAAAGACGCTGGTCTGCGCCTCGATGAAGGCGGCGAGATCGGGCGTGATTGCCGCCTGCCAGCCGCCACGCTCCTCGACACGGGCATAGGCCTGGCGCGAGCCCTTGCGCGCCTGAATCGCCTTCACCGTCGGGGTGAAAGCAACATCGCTGGTGTGAGCGTTCATGGAAGCCTCCTCAAGCGCCGAGCTGCGCTGCATTGCTAGTCAGGAAATAGGTCCTTCCATCTTCGAGATGCAGATGCCATATCTGCAATCTATCCTTCCGTTTTTCGGGAGGGCAACTTTTCGGGAGAGCTATGGATCGCCTCCAGTCCATGTCGCTTTTCGTTGCCGCGGCAGAGACAGGCAGCCTCTCGGCTGCCGGGCGCCGCTTCGGCATTCCGCTGACGACGGTCAGCCGCAAGGTTTCGGACCTGGAAAAGCACCTGAAGACACGGCTGTTGAACCGCTCGGCGCGGCAGCTGTCGCTGACCGATGCAGGCCACGCCTATCTCGCCGCCTGTCGTCGCATTCTCGATGAGGTCGGCGAGGCCGAGCGAATAGCCGCCGGCGAATACAATGCCCCGACCGGCGAACTGATCGTCACTGCGCCGATCGTCTTCGGCCGCCTGCATGTGCTGCCGGTCGTCACCAGCTTCCTCTCCGTCTATCCTGAGGTAGGTGTGCGGCTGACACTCGCCGACCGGATAACCCAGTTGGTCGAAGAGCACATCGACCTCGCCATCCGCATCGGCGAGCTTGCCGATTCGAGCCTGATCGCCACCCGCCTGGGTTCAATCCGCCGCGTCGTTTGCGCGAGCCCGGCCTATCTCGCCGAGCACGGCACGCCGAAAACGCCGCAAGAGCTTGCAGCGCACAGTGCCATCACCTTTGAAGGGCTCACCGCTGCCAGTTGGACCTTCGCCACCGGCAAGGCCGAATTCGCCGTGCCGGTCCGCTCCAGGCTACGGGTCAACACCGCTGAGGCAGCGATCGATGCGGCGATTGCCGGCGTCGGCGTGACGAGGCTGCTTTCCTACCAGATCGCCGCCGCAGTCCGGTCGGGTACGCTGCGCCCGGTGCTGCAAGAGTTTGAGCCCGACCCATGGCCGGTGAGCCTCGTCCATGCCGGCCAAGGGCTACTGCCGGTGAAGCTGCGCGCATTCCTCGACTTCGCCGCCCCGCGCCTGAGACAGCGCCTGCTGCAGGCCGCGTGGCAAACGTGAAGAAGACGGCCCATCGCAAGGCCGGGCCGATCGCCCGCCTCGCAGCGTTTCCTTTTTGCCGGCGCTTGGTGTAACCAACGCACACCTCCTCACCGGGCACATGCTGTATGCTGTATTTCCGCTCGCTGGCGTTCAATCTCGCCTTCTACCTCAATTTGATCGTCCAGATGATCCTCTGGACCCCGTATTATTTCCTGTCGCCACGCCATCGCGCCTGGTTCGTGCCGAAATTCTGGTCGCGCACCAGCATGTGGCTCTACGACAAGATCGCCGGCACCAGAAGTGAGATCACCGGCCAGGAAAACCTGCCTGAAGGCTCCTTCATCCTGGCGCCGAAGCACCAGTCCTTCTGGGACACGATCGCTTTCCTGCCGTATCTCGACGATCCCGTTTACATATTGAAACGGGAGCTGACCTGGATCCCGTTCTTCGGCTGGTACATTTTGAAGATGCGGATGATTCCTGTCGACCGCGGCAGCCGCTCGAAGGCATTGAAGACGGTGATCGCCGCGACCAAACAGGAATTGGCGCGCAATCCGCGCCAGCTGATCATCTATCCCGAGGGCACCCGCCGGGCGCCGGGCGACGAACCGGTCTACAAATACGGCATCGTCGAACTCTACGCGCAACTTGGCATTCCGGTGGTGCCGGTCGCTCACGTCGCCGGCCTCTATTGGCCGCGCCGCAAGTTCCTGCGCTATCCCGGCACGATCAAGGCGCGCTTCCTGCCACCGATCCCGCCCGGCCTCGGCAAGGACGAATTTATGCAACGGCTGATCGGCGAGACGGAGGCCGCCTGCGACCAGCTTCTCGTCGAGGCGGCGCAGACGCCGAACCCGCCGCCGATGCCGCCGACGGCAATGAAACGGCTTGGTGAGCTGGATGCGAAACCTGAATTGAAAGGCTGAAACAACGGCCTCAGATGCCACAAAGACTTATGGCAGGGCAGCCAGCGCGGCCGTCGCAACCAGCGTCACGGCAAACACCAGATTGATGATCCGCGACGCCAAGGGTTTGCGCAACAAACGTGCAAAAGCCGCGCCGGCGAGAAGCCACAAGAGATGAATGGCAACAATCATCAAGGCGAGGACCGCCAGCTTGGCTGAAATAGCAAGACCGCCGGTGCCGGAAGACGCGCCGGCAAACACGGCGGCAATCGCCACATAGGCTTTCGGATTGGCAACGGCCAGAAGGAACCCGCCCAGGAAAGTGGGAAGCGCCGCCCCACCAATGCGTGCCGCCAGTGGCGGCGCCGTCGCTATCTTGAACGCCAGATAGAGGATGTAGGCTGCTGACGCGACCGCCAACAGCGCTGCGAGCTTCGGCAGCGCGGTGAGAACGGCCATGATGCCCGTCGCCACCACCAAAAGCACGAGGACCGTCCCGACAACGATTCCCGAGGCATAACGGAGCGAATCGCGCAGGCCGAATGCGGCGCCGATCGCGGTGACACTTATCGTCGCCGGCCCCGGGCTGCCCATAACGATGGCCGATGCCAGCACAAGCGCCAGCAATTGCTGCCATAGCTGCTGATCGAGAAGACCCTGTCCGGCCATGCGACGTCCCTGCATCCTGCGACGATGCAGGGACGGTAGGGCAAGGCAGCGGCGCCGGTCTTGAACGATCGTGCGCGGCTATGCGCTGGCCTTGTCGAGCTCGGCGATATCGTCCGGGCTGAGCTGCAACGACGCGGCACGCACCAGGCTGTCGAGCTGGTCGAGCGTCGTCGCGCTGGCGATCGGAGCGGTGACGCCGGGCCGTGCCATGACCCAGGCAAGCGCCACTTCCGCTGGCTTGGCCGAATGTCTGGCTGAAACGGCATCGAGCGCTGAGAGAATGCGCATGCCGCGGGTGTTGAGATAGCCTTTCACACCGCCACCGCGCAGGCTTTTGCCGAGGTCGGCCTCGCTGCGGTACTTGCCGCTCAGAAACCCCTTGGCGAGGCTGAAATAGGTGATGACGCCGATGTCCTCGGCCGCGCACAGATCACGCAGCGGACCATCGAAGGACGAGCGGTCGTAAAGGTTGTATTCCGGCTGCAGCACCTCGTAGCGCGGCAGGCCGCGCAGGCTTGCTACGTCGAGTGCGGCCCGCAACTGGGCGGCGTCGAGGTTGGAAGCGCCGGCATAACGGATTTTGCCCTTGTCGAGCAGTTTCTGGTAGGCGCCGAGCGTTTCTTCATAGGGAGTGGCCGGATCAGGCCAGTGCGACAGATAGAGATCGATTGTATCGACCTGCAGCCGCTTCAGCGTGGCGTCGATGGCCTTTTCGATGTAGGCGGCGGACAGATCCCTCTTGCCCTGCCCCATATCCGAACCGACCTTGGTGATAACGACAACCTTGTCGCGGTTGCCGCGGCTTTTCATCCATTTGCCGATAATGGTTTCGGATTCGCCGCCCTCGTGGCCGGGAATCCAGCGCGAATAGGAATCGGCCGTGTCGATGGCGTTGAGGCCAGCGTCGACAAAGCGGTCGAGCAGGTCGAACGAGGTTTTCTCATCGGCGGTCCAGCCGAACACATTGCCGCCCAGAACCAATGGCGCGATGGATAGGTCGGTGCGACCGAGACGACGTTTCTGCAAGGCTGATCTCCATAGTGATTCATGCTGGGGCGGGTGGGAGCCGCCGACCGAGCTAACCTATGTCGCACCGTGGCAACGTCAAACGCATAGCCTCTTTTCCAGCCCGCCGGCGCTTCACAAAACCGCGACCCGCCGCGCCGTGTCGGGCTTCAAGACGCTGTCCCGAATTTCCAAACCAGTACCCTCTGAGGAAACAATCTGGCAAGTTTAGCACATAGATTGTCAAATCTGCCAATTCAGACCTTTGCCGGCCGACCGTAGGTTCCGCCGCGCCGACGCAAGTCTCGGCACGATCTGGCCAAGCACAGACTGTTTGCCCCGGATCGTTTGTTGTGGAGACCGGAATGAAAGCAATTGTATTTGACGCTATCGGCTCGCCGCGCGACGTGCTCTATGTGGACGACCTGCCGATGCCGCGGATCGGCGACGGCGAGGTGCTGGTCAGGATGGTCTCGGCATCGATCAATCCGGGCGACTTCCTGTTTATCCAGAACCTCTATCCCGAACCGAAGAAGCCGCATTTTCCCCGGCAGATCACGGGAAACCATGGCGCCGGCATCGTCGAAGCCGTTGGCGCGGACGTTTTGCTGGAACCGGGGACGCTTGTCGCATTCAGCTATTATGGCAGTTGGGCCGAGTACGCGGCGATTCCCGCCGAATGGCTGATCCCGTTGCCTGCCGGCTATCCGGTCGAACGCGCCGGGCAGATGGTGAACCCCATTACCGCGTGGGATCTGCTGGTGGATTCCCGTGTGCGGCCTGGCCAGTGGCTGGCTGTCACGGCCGGCTATTCGTCAATTTCGACAATGGTGATGCAGTTCGCCCAACGACGCGGCATCAACGTCATCGCTCTTGTGCGGCGCTCGCACCAAAGCTTCGACCTGAAGGCGCTTGGCGCCGC
Source organism: Mesorhizobium sp. M0408 (assembly GCF_040321495.1). NCBI lineage: Bacteria > Pseudomonadati > Pseudomonadota > Alphaproteobacteria > Hyphomicrobiales > Phyllobacteriaceae > Mesorhizobium > Mesorhizobium sp. M0408. Next base: position 94,755 of record NZ_JAMYRO010000018.1, read on the forward strand.
CGCCACTCTTGACCTTTCGGAGTTGAAGGCAAGCATCCGGGAAGCGGTGATGGATATCACCGGTGGCGCCGGATTGAACGGGATTATCGACAATGTCGGCGGACCTGTCAGCGGCGAATTGATCCGCACCCTGGCGCTTGGCGGACAGATGGTGATCAATGGCGGCATGAGTTCCGAGCGCTTCGAACTGCACAATTTCGATGTCTTGCTGAGCGGCGTTGAAATCAGGGCAAATATCTATCGCTACTTCTTTTCGCCGCCTGCCGAAGCCGACCGGCCTGTCCTACGCAAGATCATCGACACCTTCGGCCAGCCGGGCTTCCACGTCCCTGTCGGCGGTCTCCACGCGCTGACCGAGTTCAAGCTTGCCGTGGCAAACAGTCTGGATCGCGCCGATCTCGGAAAACAGATTTTCAGGATGTAGCCCGCTTCACGACACCGAAAACATCATGGTAACGATAAAAGGCGCTACGTCGCGATCCGTCTCGTCACGTCTTCCAGCCAGTGGTCGCTTATACCCAGTGCTTCGAGGTGCTCCAGCGTGCTGAGCACGTAATCCTCATTCCTCCCCGACTGGCCGACGGCGCCGCGAACGACGGCCGCCGCCTCGGCCGGGTCGAGCGCACCGGCATATTGCTCATGGCTGCGGTCCACGACATAGGCGACGGCGTCGACCGTCTTGCCCCCATCCGTTTCACCCTTGTCGAGGCGAACGCTGAGCACACGTTCGAGATAGACGTTGGTGACCAGCTCGCGTTCGCGCAGATAGGTAATGACCTCGTTGCGCAGCTCGCCTGGAACCCGGAACGCCAGCCCGATGCAGGAGCCTCCGCGGTCAAGGCCGAGCACCAGGCCCGGCCGTTCGCGCGTGCCGCGATGCACGAAAGAATAGACGCACAGCGAACGGCGGTAGCCATGCAGGCGGGCGCGCCGCGTCTCGACATGTGCGAATCCCGGTCGCCAGATCAGTGAGCCGTAGCCAAAAACCCAAAAATCGCCCATATCGCCAAGCCTGATTGTGACGACTACCTCACCGGTGGTGTTTCAGTCCGTCTACCTGTTGGTGCCGCAAGCGACAGCCCACCCGTGCCACCCCGCGTTAACGAAAGCCGCAGCATGACGTCAAGTGACGAGCGCCCGCCGCCCAGCCAACGTCGCCGCCTGTTGTGGCTTGCCGCTTTCATTCTCGTGCTGTTCGGCATCTACAGCGCGGGCTGGTTCTACCTGGCGGACCTGGTCGAGAGCGCAACCAAAAAGGCGGTCGCCGATCTCGACGACAAAGGCATCAAGGCCGACTGCGCCAATCTCGCGGTCAGCGGCTATCCCTTCAGCTTCACCGTTTCCTGCGACAGCCTGGCTTACGAGGACGACAGCCGCAACGTCGCGGCATCGACAGGCAAGATCAACGCCGCCACGCAGATCACCCGGCTTCTGTCGCCTGCCGCCGAGCTCAGGGGGCCGCTCAGGACCTCAGTTCCCGGCATGACCCCGCTCTGGATCGACTGGGATGATCTGCGGGCCGACATGAAGCTGTCCTGGCCGCTGCCGAGGCGCCTCTCGCTGCAGGCAGAAGGCCTGTCCGGCCAGACCGATCCGGCAGACGACACCGATCCCGTCTCGCTGTTCAGCGCCGGAACCGCCACCGGGCAATTGCGCCCAAACGGCCCGGACATCGACTATGCCGGCAATTTCACCGATCTTGAAATCGACGCGGCGGCCATCGGCGGCCGCGTCTTGCCGCCGCTCGACGGCAGCGGCGACGTGACGCTGAAGAACGGCGTCACGCTGATCAAGGCAAATCCGAAGAGCCTGCGCGGCAAGGCGGCCGAAATCCACGAGCTCGATCTGTCGTCCGGAACTGCGCGCATCACCGTTTCCGGACCGCTGTCGGTCGATGACGACGGTCTCATAAATGCCGACCTGACGATCAGGCTCAATGATCCAAAGGCCGTGGCGGCGATCCTCGCCACCGCCATCCCCGAGCAGAAGAAAGAGATCCAGACCGGCTTTGCCGGACTGGCGCTGCTCGGCAACCAGCCGTCGATGCCGCTCAAGATCGTCAGGGGCAAGGCCTCGCTCGGCTTCATCCCGCTCGGCAAGATCAAGCCGCTCGACTAGAGCAATTCCAGGAAAAGTGTGAAACGGTTTTCCGTCCGGAATTGCGCAAAAACAAAGAGATAGAGCGGTTCGGCGTGTCTGTGAAACGATGAACCGCTCTAACCCGGGCCGGCCTGCGATCGGCCTGCCGCGGCTTATCCCTTCGGCGGGTGTTCGACTGCCTGGCGGCCGAAATCCGGTATGTCGATATCCTGGCCGGCCTCGATGATCGAGCGGCGGACGGCGCGGGTGCGGGTGAACAGGTCGAACAGTTTTTCGCCGTCGCCCCAGCGGATCGCCCGCTGCAGCGAGGACAGATCCTCGGAAAACCGCGCCAGCATTTCGAGAATGGCGTCCTTGTTGTGCAGGCAGACGTCGCGCCACATGGTCGGGTCGGACGCCGCGAGACGGGTGAAGTCGCGAAAGCCGGAAGCCGAGTATTTGATGACCTCGGACTTGGTCACCGACTCCAGATCGTCGGCGGTACCGACGATATTGTAAGCGATGATATGCGGCAGGTGCGAAACGATGGCCAGCGTCATGTCGTGATGCTGCGGGTCCATCGTGTCGATGTTGGAGCCGCAGCAGCGCCAGAATTCCGAGAGCTTTTCCAGTGCTGCGGGATCGGTGCCGGGCAGCGGCGTGAAAATGCACCAGCGGTTCTCGAACAGTTCGGCAAAACCGGCGTCCGGTCCCGATTTTTCGGTGCCGGCCAAAGGATGGCCGGGGATGAAGAGCACGCCATCAGGCACGTGCGGCTGCATCTGCGCGATCACCGACGCCTTGGTCGAGCCGACATCGGTGAGGATGGCGCCCTTCTTCAGCGCCGGCGCGATCTCTGCGGCGACCGTGCCTGAAGAGCCGACCGGCACCGAAACGATAACCAGATCAGCATCGCGAACCGCCTCTTTCGCATCCGTCGTATAGGTGTCGCCAAGGCCGAGTTGGCTCGCGCGTGCCAGCGTCGCGTCGCTGCGCGTCGAAATCGCGACTTGGCCGGCGAGTCCCTCGCGGCGGATGACGCGGGCCAGCGACGAGCCGATCAGGCCGATGCCGACCAGCGCGATCTTTTCGAACATCGGTGAGGTCATGGTGTTCTAGCTTTTCAGGAATGTCGCGAGTGCTGCGACAACGCCGCGATTGGCCTCTTCGGTGCCGATGCTCATGCGCAGCGCGTTCGGAAAACCGTAGCCGGAAACGCGCCGCAATATGTAGCCGCGCGCACTGAGGTAGTCGTCGGCGGCCGCCGCCGAATGCTTTTTGTCCTCGGGAAAGTGGATGAGGATGAAATTGCCGACGCTCGGCGTCACCCGCAGCCCGAGCCCGCTTAGTTGCTCGCTCAGCCAGGCTAGCCAGGTCTCGTTGTGCGCGACGCTGCGTTGGATATGGGCGCGGTCGTGGATCGCCGCGATGCCGGCCTCGATCGCCGTCGCATTGACGTTGAAAGGCCCGCGCACGCGGTTGATCGCGTCGATGACGTGCATTGGCGCATACATCCAGCCGATCCGCGCCCCGCCCAGGCCCAATTTGGAGAAAGTGCGGGTCATGACCACGTTTTCCGCGCTGCCCACCAACTCGACGCCGGCTTCATAATCGTTTCGCCGGACATATTCGGCGTAAGCTGCATCCAGCACCAGAAGCACGTTTCGCGGCAGGCCGGCATGCAGGCGGCGCACCTCCTGGAACGGCACGTAGGTGCCGGTTGGATTGTTTGGATTGGCAAGGAAGATGATCCGGGTAGCCGGCGTCACCGCGGCGAGGATCGCATCGATGTCGGCGCGTTCATCGGTCTCCTTGACCGTTACCGGGACGGCACCGGCCGACTGTATGTAGATCTTGTAGACCATGAAGCCGTGTTCGGTGATGATGGCTTCGTCGCCGGGTGCGAGATAGGTCTGCGCCAGCAGGCCCAGAATCTCGTCGGAGCCGTTGGAGCAGACGATGTTCGCCGGGTTGAGCCCGTGCACCTCGGCGATCGCTTCCCTCAGGCGCCTGGCGCTGCCGTCGGGATAGACCGCGAGCTTGTCGGCGACCGCGCGCGCGGCCTCTATCGCCTTTGGCGAAGGACCGAGCGGGTTCTCGTTCGCCGACAATTTATGGACCTTGGCGACACCTTCAGGCGCCGCGCTCTTGCCGGGCACATAGGCTTCGATGTCCATGATGCCGGCGCGGGGCCTTGGACGTGTCTGATCCGGTGTCTGGCTCATTTCATGAAATCCGTCGAGAGTGCCTCCATCCGGAGGCCGCAGCGGAAATACAAGCCGTGGCTCGGAATGTCGAGGGGCGGCAATTCGGGATCAAGAACTTGCCGTTGACGAAGCCATGCGTCGGTCCTAGAAGAGCAGCAACAGTTCCGTGGTGATTTGGCCGGTCGGCTTGCAGCCACGTTAAACAACTTGCTAAAGGGCCGTTTGCATCTTGTAACCGGCTTTGCGAAGGCATGGCCGGTTTTTTGTTGCCCTGACTGGCTGTTGCCCAGACCGGCGGACAACGGAAGGCCGGGCAAGGAGATGTAATGGTCGCTTTGCGCGCTCGAAAAACCAACAACGAGGCCGACCAGCCGTCGAGCCCGGTGTTGCGTTTCGGCGCCGACAAGCCGCTCAAGCTCGACGCCGGCACGCTGCTGTCGCCGTTCCAGATCGCCTACCAGACCTATGGCACGCTCAACGACGCGCGCTCCAACGCCATCCTCGTCTGCCATGCGCTGACCGGCGACCAGCACGTCGCCAACACCAATCCCGTGACCGGCAAGCCGGGCTGGTGGGAAGTGCTGATCGGCCCCGGCAAGATCATCGACACCGACCGTTTCTTCGTCATCTCGTCAAACGTCATCGGCGGCTGCCTCGGCTCCACCGGCCCCGCCTCGACAAATCCCGCCACAGCCAAGCCTTACGGGCTCGACCTGCCGATCATCACCATCCGCGACATGGTGCGGGCGCAGTTGATGCTGGTCGAGCATTTCGGCATCGAACAGTTGTTCAGCGTGCTTGGCGGCTCGATGGGCGGCATGCAGGTGCTGCAATGGGCCTCCAGCTATCCCGAGCGCGTCTTCTCGGCGCTGCCGATCGCGACCGGCGCCCGCCATTCTTCGCAGAACATCGCCTTCCACGAGGTCGGCAGGCAGGCGGTGATGGCCGACCCCGATTGGCACGGCGGCAAATATTTCGAGCATGGCAAGCGGCCGGAAAAGGGGCTGGCGGTGGCGCGCATGGCCGCCCACATCACCTATCTGTCGGAAGCAGCGCTGCATCGCAAGTTCGGCCGCAACCTGCAGGACCGCGAAGCGCTGACCTTCGGTTTCGATGCCGACTTCCAGATCGAGAGCTATCTGCGCCATCAGGGCATGACCTTCGTCGATCGCTTCGATGCCAACTCCTATCTCTACATGACCCGGGCGATGGACTATTTCGATCTCGCCGCCGACCATGGCGGCCGGCTGGCCGATGCCTTCGCCAGCACCAAGACGCGCTTCTGCCTGGTTTCGTTCACCAGCGACTGGCTGTTCCCGACCGAAGAGAGCCGCTCGGTCGTGCACGCGCTGAACGCGGCCGGCGCCTCGGTATCGTTCGTCGAAATCGAGACCGACCGCGGCCACGACGCCTTTCTGCTCGACGAGCCCGAACTGTTCGCCGCCATCAAAGGCTTCATCGCCTCGGCCGCTCGGGCGAGAGGGCTCGGCGCATGACCCCGAAAAGTTGCCGGCTTTTCGGATCAGGACCATGCGCCAGGCATCAGCGCATGACCCCGAAAAGTTGCAGACTTTTCGGATCAGGATCATGCGCCAGGCAAGAGGCGAACGCATGAGCGTCAACCGCGCCCAGCGCGTCGACCTCGAAGTCGTCGCCGATCTCATCCCGCCGCAGTCGCGGGTGCTGGATGTCGGTTCCGGCGACGGCCTGCTGCTCGAATTGCTGCAGGCGACCAAGAAGGTCGATGGCCGCGGCCTGGAGCTGTCGCAGCGCGGCGTCAACGAATGCGTGGCGCGTGGCCTGTCGGTCATCCAGGGCGATGCCGACAAGGATCTCCAATTCTATCCCGACAAGGGCTTCGACTTCGTCGTCTTGTCGCAGACCTTGCAGGCGACACGCAATCCGAAGCTGGTGCTCGACGAACTGCTCCGGATCGGCAACCGCGCCATCGTCTCATTCCCGAATTTCGGCCACTGGCGGGTGCGCTTTTCGTTGCTCTTCAACGGCCGCATGCCGGTGACCAGGGACCTGCCCTATTCCTGGTATGACACCCCCAACATCCATTTCTGCACCATTCGCGATTTCGTCAATCTGTGCGACGAGCTTGGCGCGACGGTGGAAAAGGCGACCGCGCTCGACGCCAATGGCCAGCGGATCGGCTTCTCGATGCCGTGGTGGTTCTGGAATTTTTTCGGCCAGCAGGCGGTGTTTCTGCTGAAACGATAAGAGCCAATCGTCGCAGATCGTCCCCTTATTCGAGAACGTCGGTGGCCTTGTGCGGATGCGCAACGCCATCGACCAGGACCACGTCGGACTGAGAATTCTCGGTGCGCAGCGGCAAGATCTCCTGATAGGCGCGCGAGCGGTACCATGCGCGCGCCTGCTGCATGTCTGGAAATTCGATCATGACGAGGTGGCCCGGCCAGGTGTTTTCAACGACTTCCACCTCGCCTCCGTGCACCACGAAGCGGCCGCCAAACGGTTCCAGCGTTTCATCGATCTTGTGCAGGTACTCGACGATCTGCGGCCCCGGCGTGACCTGGCGCATATGGGCGACGGCATAGGCGGTCGTGGCGTATCTCCTTGTGGTCGAAGGCCGGACAACCGGCTTGATGGGAGCAGTTTGCCGAGACGTAATGCGCTGGTCGATTACCCCAGAGGTAATGACACTGAATACAAAAACGAAGCGCGGCTGCCGTCACCTGAAAGATATTTCCGCCTGGCACCGATGATTTCCACCCACCTGCGCTGTCCTTATCGATGAGCGCGCCTGGATGGTCCGGCGGCCGGGAACGAGAGGTGATCCATGGGATCGTTGCAAAATCAGAATGTCGTCGTCGTCGGAGGCAGCCGTGGTGTCGGCCGCTCGATCGCGGAGGCGGCTCTCAAGGAGAAAGCGACGGTGCTGGCCGTTGCCCGCGGAAAACAGGCCCTGGCGCAATTTGCCTGGGAGGTCTCGGGCGTGAAGACGCTCGCGGTCGATGCTACGGTGGACTCCGCCCCGGATAAGGTCTTCGCCGCGCTTGAGCCGGACGTGCTGGTGATCTGCGCAGGTGCGCTGGCGCCTTCTGCGCCGGTGCATGAACAGAACTGGAAGGCGTTCTCGGCAAATTGGGACACGGACGTCAAGGCGTCGTTCCTGTTTTGCCGGGCCGCTCTGCGGCGTCCGCTCAAGCCGGGGACCCGGATCGTTCTGATCTCCAGCGGCGCGGCCTTGACCGGCGGACCACCGAACGCCGGCGGCTATGCCGGCGCAAAACGCATGCAGATGTTCCTGGCCGGTCATAGCCAGAAGGAGGCCGACCGGCTTGGCCTCGGCCTGCGCTTCATGGCGCTCGCGCCGATGCGCATCATGCCGGAAACCGGCGTGGGCAAGGCCGGCGTCGACAGCATAGCGGCCTATATGGGCATCCAGCCGGCGGACTTCATCGCCGCCATGACCGACATGCAAACGCCGGCCGATGTCGGACGGGCGGTGGTCGCACTCGCCACCGGCCAGCCGCAAGGCAGTTCCTTCATGGTGAGCGGCAGCGGGCTTGCCCCGGCCGCCTGAGGGGCGCGTAATGCAACGCTCGCTCGTAACCGCACAAGCCACATGACAGACGCTCAACCACCTCTGGAACCATCACGCCAGCCGATCCTCGATCGGCTGGCCTTCGAGAGGGTCACGGCCGCGCATCGCCGCGAGCTCAAGCTGCATTGTTATCGCATGATGGGTTCGCTGCACGAGGCCGACGACCTCGTCCAGGACACGTTGCTTCGCGCCTGGCGCGCAAGATCAGAGTTCGACGGGCGAGGTTCGGTTCGCGGTTGGCTCTACATGATCGCCACCAACGCTTGCCTCAACGCCATCAAGGCGAGGTCGAGGGCGCGTCGCATTCTCCGGGAACCCGGACGGCCGCCCTCGCACGGGGCGGCCATAGGCGGGCCGGTAGCCGACATCGCCTGGCTGGAGCCCTACCCCGACGCCGAGCTTCCAGACATTGCCGGCAGCGAGCCAGGTCCGGAAGCCCGTTACGAGAGCCGCGAGGCCGTCCAGCTCGCCTTCGTCGCGGCGATCCAGGATCTGCCGCCCAGGCAGCGCGCCGCGCTGCTGCTTGCCGACGTCCTCGGATGGTCGGCCGTCGAGACGGCGCGTTTGCTGGGCGGATCGACGGCTTCGATCAACAGCGCGTTGCAGCGCGCCCGCGCAACCCTTGCAGCGCGCTATCCTCAGGGACGGCCGGCCAGCCGATCACGGCCCAGCCCCGAAGAAGGCCTGCTGCTCGAACGCTACATGCAGGCTTGGCAGGCCGCCAATCTCGACAGCTTGATCGAGCTGCTGCGTGAGGACGCCATCTATACCATGCCGCCTTGGCGTGAATGGTATCAAGGCCGCGAAGCGATCCGCGGTTTCTTCGAGACCGTCTGGCCGAGGTTTGGCGGCTTTCGCACGCTGGCCACCCGTGCCAATGCCCAGCCGGCGGTCGGGGTTTATTCCCGCAGCCACGACGGCCCTGAATGGCGGGCCCATTCCCTGCATGTGTTCGACGCAGCCGAGGGCGGGATCGCTTCCTTGACGATCTTCATAGGGCCGCTCGGGCCATCTCTGTTCCCGGCCTTCGGCCTGCCACCAGCTTAGCTTACCCCTGGGCCAGCCTTATCGGTCGAGTTCCGGGAAATATGGGTCCGAGAAAAACCTTCGGTCGCGCTCGCCTTGCAGGCAGTCGATCGGTGCGTCGATGCGGATCGTCCTCGGATCCACCTTGGGATACTCGATGCCGCTGACCTCGAGGATCAGTTTGCGGCGAGTGGCGGTGGCGAATTCGGAAGCAGCATAGATCGGCAGCACGAACGAGCCCGGCCCGCCGGTGACGCATTCGGCATAGTACCGGTCGAGATGGCTGAAGGTGGGTGACGGGCTGATCAGGATCGGCAGCCCGTTGATGACGATGCCCTTCGCCAGCGCCGCATCGCGTGCCGTTGTGACCGGCAAGCCGGTGTTGTTTGGGCCGTCCCCCGAGACGTCGATGACGCGGCGTTTGCCGGTGAAGGCCGTGCCGTTGAAAAGCTCGGCACCGAAAGCCACAGCACCGGAAATCGAGGTGCCGCGAAAGCTCCTGAACGGGCGGGCCGCGATCTTGTCGGCGAAAGCGTTGGCGCTCTCCTTGCTGTCGACGACCTGCCAGGCAATGACCGCATCGTCGCGGATGGTGCCGGCCCATTCGAAATAGGCGATGGCGATGCGGCCGAAGGTGCCGGCACGCACGGCGTTGATGAAGTCGGGGTGGCGCAGCGCCGCGACATAGCCGGCGCGCTGCAGGGCAAACTCCCTTTCATCCATCGACTGCGAGATGTCGACGGCCAGCACCAGCTCGACATCGACGGCAATTGCATTGGCCGGTGCGGCCGCAGGTGCCGCCGGGGTGCAGGCAAGGCAGGCGAGCAGGGCGAGAGCGTCAAGCATGGCCGATCGGAACGTTCCCATCTGAAACGATCGCGACAGTTTTTCGCCGCGATCGCGGCGAAATAAAGCTTGCCTTCTATTTCTTTCGGCCAGCCGAAACGACAACCGGGGGCGGTTCGATGGCACCTGCCCTGATACGGGCCGGCTTGAGTGGCGGCTGGCCGGCATCCTTGACGATGGTCAACGCCCGCCGGAAGAAGCGGGCATTGTGCTGGCCGCGGCCGATATTGAGGATCGCGGCGTCGGGAAGGCGCTTCTCCAGCATCGACAGCACTTGCCTCAGCGTTGGGCCGTCGAACGCGTCCAGCGCCTCGTCGATGATCACCCATTTCGGCCGTCGCAAGGCCAGCCTGGCAAAGGCCAGCAGACGCTGCTCGTCGTCGCTGAGCTCACGCTCCCAGCGCGCCGAGCGATCGAGCGAGGACGACAGGCGTTGCAGCCCGACATCGGCCAGCACCTCCGAGATCTCGGCATCGCTCGCCTCCGCCGCGCCGTCTGAATGGTTGAGCACCTCGCGCAGCTTGCCGAGCGGGAAATAGGGGGTACGCGGAACAAAGATCGGCGCTTCTCCGGCCGGCATGCCGATCCGTCCGCTGCCCCATGGCCACAGACCGGCAATGGCCCGGAAGAACAGCGTCTTGCCGGCGCCCGGATCTCCGGTGATCATGACCCGGTCGCCGGCGCGGATTTCGACATGCGGCTCGGCAAGCTTGGTGCATCCCTCCGGCGAGGCGACCTCGAGTTTCTCGAAGGTCAGGCTGCCGTCCGGGTTTTCGCCGAACGAAATGCGCCTTTCCGTATGGTGCAGCGCGTCGGTGTCGCCAAGCGCGATGCGAAAGTCGGCGACCCGCATCAGCGTAGCGCGCCAATCGGCGATGCCGCCGATATTGTTGATGAACCAGCGCAGCGACGAATGGACCTGGTTGAAAGCGCCGACGGCCATCATCAGGCCGCCAAAGCTGATATCGCCGGCGAAATAGACCGGTGAGGCGACCAGGATCGGTGCGACGACAGTGATCCAGCCATAGGTGTCGGTAACCCAGGAAAGATTGATCTGGGCGCTGTAGATGCGCCGCATGGCGCCCAGCACCATGCCGAGATCGAATTCGAGCCGGCGCCTGGCATCGGCCTCGCCATGCGCCAGCGCGATGGCATCGACATTCTCGTTGACGCGAACCACCGAGGAGCGCAGTTCCGCCTCACGCGTATAGCGATCGTTGTTGAAGCGGATCAACGGTCGCCCGACCAGCCAGCTCAACCAGGAGGCGGTGCCAGCATAAAGGATCGCCGCCCAGACCATGTAGCCGGGTATGGCCAGCGAATGGCCGCCTATGTGGAAGACGAAGCCGGAAGACAGCGACCACAGGACCCCAACGAACGAGGCAAGCAGGATGCAGGACTGCAGCAGGCCGATGCCAAGACCGGTGGAAAGATCGGAGAGATGCCCGGCATCCTGCTGCAGGCGCTGGTCGGGATTGACGCCGATGGCGCCGGCATGGGTCAGCCGGAAGGCACGCGCCGGCCGCATCCATTCGTCGATCAGGTCGAGCGTCAGCGCCTCGCGCAGCTTCAGGCGGAGCATCTGGTCGAGCCAGGTCTGGCCGACATTGAGCACCACAAGCCCGCCGGCGATGCCGGCAAAGACCAGAAGCTGATGCAGGAAAGCCGGCATGTCGCGCCGCGCCAGCGCGTCGTAGAAAGGCTGGTTCCAGCGATTGAGCAGAACCTGCCCGATCGAGCTCGCCACGATGACGGCGACGATGCCGATCGATGCCCAAAGCAATTGTTTTCGCACCGGCGAGGTGGTCAGCGCTATCTTGATTGTTGCCAGCTGCTCACGCAGGCTGCTGGCTTCGATCGACGTGGCAAGCTTCTGGGCGCTGGCCTCGACATCCGGACGATCATCCATCGGTTAAATCCTTGCATTCGGAGCAATGCCAAACCGGTCATAGGGATCGGCCGCACGGCCTTCAATCGGACAGCAAACCTGATATCGTCAGATAGGCGTGAAAAAGCACGTCTCGGATCACGAACGCGTCATCCTGGCGGTGCCGGGTGTTCGGCCCGCGACAGCCCGGCCAAGCGTCGGCGCGCCATGCGGCGAGAGAACCGGCACGAAGACGCGGCGGGACGCGCGCTGGGCAACCGGCACGCCTTGATAGAGCCGCTTCTGCGCCTCGACGACGATAACGCCGGAGAAGATCGGCCAGAAGCGCCGGCCGGCGCGTTCCAGCACATTATGGAACTGCATCATGAAACGTCGCGGCGACGGCGGGAAGAACAGCGCATCGGACCACGCCGCCGGCGTGAAATTCGCTTCGCGCAGCAATTCGGTCAGCTGGCCGCGCGAGAACGGCCGGCCATTGCCGAAAGGCGTATGCTCGAAGCGTGCCCAGACACCGCGCCGGTTGGGCACGACGATGACGACACGGCCCGCCGGCGACAGCACCCGCCAGATCTCGTTCAGCGTCTCGCGTGGGTTCTCGACATGTTCGAGCGAATGGACGAGGAGCATGCGGTCGATGCAGGAATCAACCAGCGGCAGTTCCTCGTCGAAGACCAGCGCGGTCGCCGTCGGCCCGGTCGCCGGCCAGACCACCGCGCCCTGCGTCGCCGGCATGAAGGCAAAGACGCGCTCGGCATCGCTGCCGAAGCGCTCCAGCCACGGCAAGGTGTAGCCGAGGCCGACCAGCCGCTCGTTGGGCACGACGGCCCATATCGAGGACAGCGCCATGGTGATCGAGCGTTCGGCCAGGCGGCCGAGCGTGGTCGAATAAAACGAACGGAGATCGACAATGTCTGAATGCATGCGCGGAACGGTAGCTTCGAAGCAGTCCAAGTTCAACAAAGGCAGATGACATCGGCTGGCAGGCGCCCTATGTCTGCGGCAATAAAGGGAGAGATGCGATGCCGGTCGAGATCGAACAATTCATGTGCCGCAGCGACAATTTCGGCGTGCTGGTGCATGACCCGAAAAGCGGTCAGACGGCGCTCATCGATGCGCCCGAGGAGGCGCCCATCCTGGCGGCGATCAAGCGCACCGGCTGGACCCCGACGATGATCCTGACCACTCACCACCATCTCGACCACGTCGAGGCCAATCTGGCGCTGAAGGAGCGTTTCAAGCTGCGCATTGTCGGGCCGGAAGCCGAAAAGGCAAAGATTCCCGGCATCGACGAAACTGTCGAGCAAGGCTCGGTCGTCCATCTCGGCGACGAGCGGATCGAGGTCATCGCCACACCCGGCCATACCGCCGGCCATGTCACCTATCATCTGCCGGCGTCGAAAGTGGCTTTCGCCGCCGACACGCTGTTTGCGCTCGGCTGTGGGCGGCTGCTCGAATGCAAGCCGCCGGTGATGTACGAATCCCTGAAGAAGCTCGCGGCGCTGCCGGCCGAGACGGTTATCTATTGCGGCCATGAGTATACGCTGGCCAATGCCCGTTTCGCGCTCACCGTCGACCCGACCAATTCGGCGCTGAAAGAGCGCGCCGCCAAGGTCGAGGCGCTGCGCGCCGACGGCAAACCGACGCTGCCGACGACCATCGGCGAGGAACTGTCGACCAATCCGTTCCTGCGCTGGCACGATCCGGCGATCCGCAGGCATCTCGGCCTGGAGAAGGCCTCCGACGCCGAAGTGTTCGCCGAGATCCGCAAGCGCAAGGACAATTTCTGAGCGGCACCAGGAGCTAGGGTCGTGACCAGTTCCGCCGAAATCATCGCCCTGCTCGGCCTGAAGCCGCATCCGGAAGGCGGCTGGTATGCCGAGACCTTTCGCGACGGCGCGGCAGGCACGCGCGGCCATTCGACGGCGATCTATTTCCTCCTCGAGAAGGACCAATTGTCGGCCTGGCACCGGGTCAAGGACGCGGCCGAGGTCTGGCATTTCTATGACGGTGCGCCGCTGGCGCTGTCGATACATCGGGAAGGCGGTCCCGTCATCGAGGAGATCCTCGGTACGGCGCTTGCCGCGGGCGAGCGGCCGCAGATCGTCGTGCCGGCAGGCTGGTGGCAGTCGGCACGCAGCCTCGGCGAATGGACCCTGGTCGGCTGCACCGTGGCGCCGGGTTTCGATTTCTCCGCCTTCGAACTCGCCGAACCAGGCTGGCTGCCGGGCACGCCCTAGGCACCTAGCCCAGCAGGAAACCCAGCGTGATCGCCAGCTGGCCGACGTAATACAGCGCCCAGACCGCATGGCGCACCCAAATGCGGTGCGGCGAGATGGCGGGCAGCAGGAACTTTTCCACGGCGTGCAGCCCGTCGGACAGGATGAGCAGGACGACGCCGCCGACGACCCCGACGCTGTTCAGGGTGAGCGCCGCAATGCCCATGCCAAGCAGCGCCGCGGCATGGATGCCAATCGGCAAACGCAAGGCCGGGCCGATGCGGCGCCAGAGCGCGAAAAGCATCGCCAGCGCCGACACGATCATCGCCAGCACGATCGCTGCCCGCCACGGCTCGGCCGAAAGCAGCCCGAGGCCGCCGCCGGCACGCAGGAACAGCACGACGTAAAGCACGTGCGCGGCAAGAAAACTGGCCGTGCCGCCAAGAAATGCCTTCTCGCCGTCGCGCGACAGGAAGGCGTCGCCGATGGCACTGGCGCCGAGCGCGGCGACGAGCAGCCATGGGCCGCCCTGCTGCGCGACCAGCACCGCCAGCATCGCCACCGCCAATGTCCTTGCCGCCGACCGCGAAAGGCGCGGCGGCATGCCAAGGCTGAACGCGTAAATCACCGCCGCCGCCAGCGAAAACAGCAGCGTCGCATTGGCATTGGCATCGATGCCGCCGGGAAACGGCATCATGCGTTTGCCTCGCTCGTGGCCCTCTTGCGCAGGAACAGCGATTTCGCCGCCAGTGCCGCGCCGCCGGTGATCAGCACGCAAGCGGCGAGGATGCGCCATGACGGCTCGGCGAAGCCGGCTGATATCAGCACCAGCGTCGACAGCAGCGGCGCGGCATAGCTCGCCGCCCCCAGCACCTGGATGTTGCCGCGCTTGACGCCGATGTCCCAGGCATAGAACGCCGCCCCCACCGGCATCAGACCAAGGCCGAGCACGGCCAGCCACTGGCCGGCGCCGTTGGGCAGCACCGTTTCTTCCAGCAATAGATGGCAGATGAGCGAAAGTGCCGCGGTGGCGGCGCAGAACCAGGTGACGATGCTGGTCGGCACCGACGGGAAGCGCCGCGACAACAGCGAATAGGACGACCACAACACCGCGCAGGCGCCGGCCATGGCGTAGCCGAAGGCATAACGCGCATCGAAGGCAAGCCCGCCGCCCTTGGTGACGATCAGGACCGTGCCGGCAAGGCCGAGCAGCGCGCCGGCGACGTGGTTCCAGGCCAGCCGCTCGCCCGGCATCAGCGCCGACCCCAGCACGATCAGCAGCGGCCACAGATAGGCGATCAGGCTGGCCTCGACGGCCGGCGCATTGCGCAGCGCGGTGAAATAGAAGAAGTGGTAGCCGAACAGGCCGGCAATGCCGATCACCCAAACCTGGCGCGGTATCTTCGCGGCGCCATCGGCTGCCGGCATGAACAGCCGGGCAACCAGCCCGACGCAAGTGCCGATCGTAAAGGTGATTGCCGAAAGCAGGAACGGCGGCACGGCGCCCGAAGCATCCGTAAGCAGCGCCAGCAGCGCCCACATGGCGACCGCGGAGAAGCCGATCAGTGTTGCGCGCGCCATACCGTCGCCCCCTGCCCATCGTTGGCGGCGCACCATCACGCCTATTCGTTTGCTTCGAACCGCTCCGCGCTGATCGTCAACGGGCCGATTTGCGTGCTGACCGTGGCGCGGATCGGCGCATATACGCCGCTTTGGCCGACCGGTGCAAACGTCACCATGATGCGGCTGCGTTTCTTCAGGTAATTCAGCACCTTGCGGTTCTTGCGGTAGCCGGCCACCGGCTCGAAGCCCAGCCTGCAGGTGACCGTATCGCCCTTGTAGCCGGCCACCGAGATCGACCCTTTGGACTCGTAGGTCAGTTTGAGATCGGCACGCATTTCGCCGTCATAGAGCTTCACCGTGCGCCCGCAGACCTGGTCGAGGCTTTCGGCATGGATGACGGTGGCGGCCATCGGATCGAGGACCGATACGAGATGGCTGCCGACCAGCGGTATCCAATTCTCGGGATTGCGCTTCTTCGGCTCAGGCACGACCTTGGTCGAGGTGACGACGCCGTTGGCAAACTGGATGTCGATCATCGATGCCTTCTTGCCGGACGTGTAGTCGGCGTGGAACGCTTGCGGCTGCAACTGCTTGCCCGAAATCTTGCCCTTCGACGAGATCGTGCCTCGGGTATCGTCGAACAAAGTGGCGAGCCCGGCGGCGGAAACGCTGCCCTCGATCGAATAGGTGTCGCCCTCGTAATGGCTGGAGAATTTCGCCTTGGCCACGGAGAGGCCGAGGAACGACACCGAATATTCGCCCGTGAAGGATTGCGGCTCAGCGGCCGAAACCGTCGTCGACAGCGCGACGGCCATCAGCACGACCAGGGCATGGAGGAAAGAACGAGGCATGGCGGGTCCTTGATTGTCGACCGGACGGGCGGCTCCGGTCTGGCATGTCCCTGTGCGACCGCTTATAGGCTGAATTCCGGCCTTAATGTGAAAGGCGCCGTCGGCAGGCAACGGTGGGGCTGGTTGACGGCCAAAATAAAAAACCCGCCTCGGCGGGCGGGTCGTTGGAGCCAATTAGCACCATACCGAAATTAGTAGCATAGCTGCCGGCACAAAGCAAGAACAAAATGTGGCGCCCTCGACGAATTTGCCGATCTGCCTCGGCCCGGCAGAGGGAAAGGGTTGCGGCTTCACTCCAGCTTGCGTTCCTCGCCCCACGAAAGTTGGGGAGAGGTGGCTCGGCGAAGCCGAGACGGAGAGGGGGAACCGCGCTCTACGAAAAGGCCCCTCTCCGGCCGCGAGGCGGCCCCCACACCCCCCCCCCGCCGGGGGGGGTGGGGGGGCCGGCCCCCCGCGCCCCGGGAGCGGGTTAACCCCCCTCACCCAAACGCCCCCCCGCCGGCGGCGGCGGGGCCACCTCTCCCCCGCTTCGCGGTGGGCGAGGAACCCAGGTCTTGAGAGATCCGCGGGACAGCAACATCTCCTCCTGAGGGGGCGATCAGCAACTTCACCGACGACACCTACTCCGAAAGTGCGATTCCCCATCCCCGAAGCAACCCCAAGCTTGACGCCTCGGCGAAATGCAACTATGGAACGCCAACTTTTTCCATGAGGCCGCCTGACCGAAACCGCGCGCCACCCGGCGCGGGTCGAATGTTTGGCCAGGACCGAGAACCGAAGGTTAGAACCATGTCCCGCACCTGCGAACTCACTGCCAAGGCAGTCATGTCCGGCAACAATGTGAGCCACGCCAACAACAAGACCAAGCGTCGCTTCCTGCCCAATCTCGTCAATGTGACGCTGATCTCGGAAGCGCTGAACCAGAATGTGCGCCTGCGCATTTCGGCCAACGCGCTGCGTTCGGTCGAGCATCGCGGCGGCCTCGATGCCTTCCTGGCCAAGGCCGATGCCAAGGAATTGTCGCAGCGCGCCCGCCTGTTGAAGAAGCAGATCGCCAAGAAGCTCGCCGAACAGCCGGCCGCCTGAGTTTTTCGGCGGCAGCCGCCTTCAAGGGCGTGGTCCGAACTCCGGATCGCGTTCCGCTGGTTCCATTACCCAGGATAAAAAAATGATTTTCCTCTCGCGGTACCTGCCCTTCGTGGCCGCCATGGCGCTCGTCGTCGTGGCCTCGAACATCCTCGTGCAGTTCCCGATGCAAGGCGCAATCGGCGGGCTGTCGCTGGCCGACATCCTGACCTGGGGCGCCTTTACCTATCCGTTCTCCTTCCTGGTCACCGATCTCGCCAACCGCCGCTACGGCCCGGCGGTGGCGCGCAGGATCGTCTTTGTCGGCTTCATGACAGCGGTGGTCTGCTCGATCGTCATCCCGCCGCTGCTGTTTCGCCACGGCCTGATCGAATTCGAGACCGCCGCCGACCGGCTGGTGCGTATTGCCGCGGCGTCGGGTGCCGCCTTCCTCACCGCTCAGTTGCTCGACGTCACCGTGTTCAACCGGCTGCGCCGGCAGAGCTGGTGGCGCGCGCCGATCGTCGGCACGCTGGTCGGCTCCGTTTTCGATACGGTGGTGTTTTTCACCGTCGCCTTCGCGGCGGCTTTCGCCTTCGCCGGGCCGAACGACGGCTTTGCGCTGGAAACCGCACCGCTGATGGGCGTGCTGCCGGTCGAGACGATGCGCTGGGTCTCCTGGGCGCTCGGCGATCTCAGCGTCAAGCTGGTCATAGCGGTGGTGGCGCTGATCCCCTACCGGCTGCTTGCCGCCCGCTGGAGCCAGCCGGCACTGGCGGCCTAGCCTTGATCCCTTGGGTCCAGCTTGACTCGGCAAAAACGCCTGACGGCGGACAGGAACTCCGCCTGAAGCGGCGCGGCGGCGAATTCTCGATCATGCTTGGCGCGAACGAGCTGATGAACAGCCGGCTCAGCGGTTCCGAAGAGGCGCTTGCGAAACTGTCCTGCCAAAGGATTGCCGGGCGCCGGACCCCAAACATCCTGATCGGCGGCCTCGGCATGGGCTTTACCTTGCGCGCGGCGCTGGCCGAGCTCGGCGACGATGCGCAGGTCACCGTTGCCGAATTGGTGCCGGCGGTCGTGGCGTGGGCGCGCGGCCCGATGGCCGAAGTTTTCGACGGTTGCCTTGACGACCGACGTGTCGGCATTCGCGAGGCCGATGTCGGTCAGCTCATCCGATCGCAAGCTTCGGCCTGGGACGCGATCCTGCTCGACGTCGACAACGGCCCCGAGGGCATCGTCTACAAGGCCAACGATGCGCTCTACAGCGCAGCCGGCCTGATCAGCGCGAGAGCAGCTCTCAAGCCCGGCGGTGTGCTGGCGGTCTGGTCGCAGGGCCCTGACACAGGTTTCACCCGAAGGCTCAAGCAGGCCGGCTTCACGGTCGAGGAGGTCAAGGTGCGGGCTCACGGCAAGCGCGGCGCCCGTCACATCGTCTGGCTCGCGAGCAAGGGGCAATAGGCCACCTCGCAATCCGGGCGGGCCTTGTTGGACGCCGCCCGGTACGCCCACGAACCTCTACTTCGCCTTCTGAAGCTCGGCGGCGAGCGCCTGCAGCAGCCCGCGTGTGCCCTCCTCGCGCCCTTGCTCTGAATCGACGCCATCGAAGAACGCACCCTGTTCGGTATAGGTCAGGCGGGTGCCCTCGCCGGAAGGTGCAAGCTCGACCGTGGTGAGCGACGCCGACAGCGGCTGCGCCCCGACCGCCATCCGGTATGAAAATACGATGCGCCGGTCAGGGACGATGTCCTGGAACTGCGCATCGAGCCTGATCTCCGGGCCGCCCTGGTAGCTGAACCGCGAAACCTCGCCGCCGCCGACACGGAAATCGAAGGTGAACTCGGCGATGGTGAAGCCGTCACCTTCGACGCGCCAGCGCCGCACCGTCGCCTTGTCGGCAAAGGCGAGGAAGACGCGTTCGGGCGATTGCGGGTAGGTCCGCTCGATCGTGAAGGTCGAATGGATGACGGAGTGCTCGTCGTTAACAGGGGCAATCTGGTTCATTTCTTTTCGTCCTTTTCCTGCTCGTGGATTGTTGCTTTCGATTGGTCAGTCTCCGCCAGGATCTGGCCGAGACGGTCGAGCTGGCGTTCGGCCGGCGTGCGGCGCGCGGCGATCCAGTCGGCGAGCGGGGCTAGCCCGCCGGGCTCGATCCGGCAGGTGCGCACGCGTCCGATTTTTTCGCTGCGGATCAGCCCGCACGCTTCCAGCGCCTGGAGGTGCTGGAGCACGGCGGCGAAGGTCATGCCGAACGGCTCCGCCAACTGGCTGACGGTGGCCGGCCCGCGGCTCAGCCTTTCCAGGATTGCCCGGCGCGTCGGCTCGGCAAGAGCCCGCAGGATGCTGTCGATCTCGGAATACTTAAGCATGGACTTGAGTATTTCGCCGATGACACAAATTGTCAAGTCACGGCTAAAGTATTTTTGCTGATGGTGAGAGCCGGCTGGAAAACCCGCGACGCGGGTCATTGCCAGGGGAAATTGCAAGGGAAATTGCCTGCGTTGCAAAACGGCGCGGAAACGCCAGCGATGCTGTCAGCCAGCAGGCCGGTCGCGCGTCAATCCTCGTGCAGCACAAATTCCAGGTAAAGATTGCGCTGCAGGATCGAGTGGTTGTCGTCGGACATCAGCGACACGATCAGCGCGCCATCGTCGCGGGTCCAGACGTCGAGCGCTTCCATGTTGTCGATCTGGTAGCCCATGTCGGCTTCGAGCAGCACCGGCCCGTCGGCGACGGCGCCCTTCTCGACGCTTTCGCCATATATGCGCCGCAGCCGCATCTTGACGCCGCCGGCCATCGAAAAACTGCGCTCCAGAAGCAACAGGTCGCCGTCCGGCAGGAAGGCGCCGTCGGTGATGTCGAAATCGCCATTGCGCTTGATGGTGAAGACGCCCTTGCGCGGCCCTTCGATGATCGCGGCAAAGATGTTGCCGGTCTTGTCGAGGCTCTTTTCCGACACCACGACCAGCCCGCCCGCGTGCTGCCCGTAAGGATGGGCGCGGGTGACCGTCTCGAAGCCGCGATTGCGGCGGAGTTCCCAGGCCGGGATCAGGAAGTCCAATTGCCTGAACGGCGCCTTCATGTCGTCCGGATCGATCTTGAACTCGGCGATACGGTGATCGCGCTCGAAACCGACCGTGGCAATGCCGTCCTTGACCGCGAGGCCTTCGGCATCGACCGCCCATTTCTCGTCGATCGGCTGGCCGGCCGCATCGACCATCTGCTGCATGCGAAAATTCTGGATGCCGGAAGGCCGCTTGTCGGCATCGTGGACGAGGGTGCCGAAGAACCAGAAGCCGGTGTCGGCGACGCCGATGAAATCGCTGCCTGGCTTGAGGAAACGAAGCGCCGACAGCGCGCCGAAATCGCGCGTCGACGAGGTCATTTCGAGCCCGCCGACGAATTCGAGCGGCCCGAACTGTTTTTCGTCATTGCCGATGCGAAACTGGGTTATGGGCCGGGCCGAGATTTCGGCCGGCTCGACCGAGGCCGGCCCGGCAGCGACAGCCGGGGCCAAAGTGATGCCGAACAACGCGATGGCGGCCAAAAGCTTCTGCCAAAAGCCGCCGCGGGAAAAAATCATCCGGCGCGCCGCATGCCGCCGCGCCGCGTGTCGCGCACGGTTTCCTCGGCGAACAGCGAGGCCAGCTGCTCGGTCATGGCGCCGGCCAGTTCTTCGGCATCGACGATGGTGACGGCGCGGCGATAGTAGCGGGTGACGTCGTGGCCGATGCCGATGGCCAAAAGCTCGACCGGCGAGCGCGTCTCGATGAGCTCGATGATGGCGCGCAGATGCCGCTCGAGATAATTGCCCGGATTGACCGACAGCGTCGAATCGTCGACCGGCGCGCCGTCCGAGATCATCATCAGGATCTTGCGCTGCTCCGGCCGCGCGATCAGCCGGTTGTGCGCCCACAGCAGCGCCTCGCCATCGATGTTTTCCTTGAGCAGGCCCTCGCGCATCATCAGGCCGAGGTTGCGGCGCGCCCGCCGCCACGGATGGTCGGCGGATTTGTAGATGATGTGGCGCAGATCGTTGAGCCGGCCGGGGTTCGGCGGCTTGCCTTCCTTCAGCCATTTCTCGCGCGCCTGCCCGCCCTTCCAGGCGCGGGTGGTGAAGCCGAGGATTTCGACCGAGACGCCGCAGCGTTCCAGCGTGCGCGCCAGGATGTCGGCGCAGGTGGCGGCGACTGTGATCGGCCGGCCGCGCATCGAACCCGAATTGTCGAGCACCAGCGACACCACCGTGTCGCGGAATTTGGTATCGCGCTCCTGCTTGAAGGACAAAGGCTGCATCGGGTCGATGACGACGCGCACCAGCCGTGCCGGATCGAGATAGCCTTCTTCGAGGTCGAAATCCCAGGAGCGGTTCTGCTGCGCCATCAGGCGGCGCTGCAGCCGGTTGGCCAGCCGCCCGACGACGCCGGAAAGGTTGGCGAGCTGCTTGTCGAGGAAGGCGCGCAGCCGGTCGAGCTCCTCCTCCTCGCACAGTTCCTCCGCACCTACGGTCTCGTCGAAGGCCGTGGTGAAGACCTTGTAGTCGATCTCTTTCGGCAGATTGGTGAAGGGATTGTCGTTGCGGCGCGCCTCGCCGGGCGTCTCCGCATCGGCGTCGTCATCGTCGGAGAGATCCTCGGCGGTGGCGTCGGAGGCCTCTGTCTCGGCCGATTGCTCGTCGTCCGACGATGCCTCTGTATCCTCGGACTGCGACTGCTCGGAGCCCGAATCGTCTTCGCCGCCCTCCTCGCTCTGCTCCTCGCCTTGCGGCTGGTTTTCGTCGTTGTCCTCGGAGTCTTCCGTCTCCTGTTCGTCGCCGAGCTCCTCGGCCATTTCCATGGAGGCGAGCATCTCGCGCACCACGCGGGCGAACGCCTGCTGGTCATCGAGCTTTGCCGACAGCCCGTCGAGGTCGGCGCTGGCCTTTTCCTCGACCCAGGGCCGCCAGAGATCGACCAGCCGTTCGCCGCTTTTCGGCACAGCGCGGCCGGTCAGCTTTTCGCGCACCATCAGCGCCAGCGCTTCCTCGATCGGCGCGTCGGCCTTGTCCTTGACGTCGACGAGGTTGGCCCTGGCGTATTTGTCCTCCAGCATCGAGCCGATATTGTCGGCGACGCCCTGCATGGCGCGGCTGCCGATCGCCTCCACCCGGGCCTGCTCGACCGCGTCATAGATGGCGCGGGCCTGCTTGCCTTCCGGCGCCAGCCTGGTGTGGATGCGCGCATCGTGGCAGGCGCGCTTCAGCGCCATGGAATCGCCGAGCCCGCGGGTGATGGCGATATCCGCCTTCGATGCCTTCTTCGGCAATTCCGGCAGCCGGGCGCGGCTGCCGGCCAGTGCCGGCCGGTCCTTGGCGAAGCCGACCTCAAGATCCTTGTCGCCGGCAATGGCGCGCATGCAGACGGTGACGGCGCGCTTGAAGCTGTCGTTCTCAGCGCCGGTCTTGGATTTGTTTCGCGTGTTGTCGCCCGGACCCGCCATCGAGACTCTGCTTAGCCCAGCACCACATTGGCAGCCGATTCCGGCAGATCTTCGCCGAAGGCGCGCTGATAGAACTCGGCGACCAGCGAGCGTTCCAGCTCGTCGCATTTGTTGAGGAAGGTCAGCCGGAACGCCATGCCGATATTGCCGAAGATTTCGGCATTCTCGGCCCAGGTGATAACCGTGCGCGGGCTCATAACCGTCGACAAATCGCCGTTGATGAAGGCCGAGCGCGTCATGTCGGCGACCCGCACCATCTTGTTGACGATCTCCTTGCCCTTGCCATCGCGATAGTGCTTGGCCTTGGCCAGCACGATGTTCACTTCATTGTCGTGCGGCAGGTAGTTCAGCGTGGTGACGATCGACCAGCGGTCCATCTGCGCCTGGTTGATCTGCTGGGTGCCGTGGTAGAGGCCGGTGGTGTCGCCCAGCCCAACCGTGTTGGCGGTCGAAAACAGCCGGAAGGCCGGGTGCGGGCGGATGACCCGGCTCTGGTCGAGCAGCGTCAGCCGGCCCGACGATTCCAGCACGCGCTGGATGACGAACATCACGTCCGGGCGGCCGGCATCGTACTCGTCGAAGCACAGCGCGACATTGTGCTGATAGGCCCAGGGCAGGATGCCGTCGCGGAATTCGGTGATCTGCAGCCCGTCCTTGACCACGATGGCGTCCTTGCCGACGAGGTCGATACGGCTGACATGGCTATCGAGATTGACACGCACGCAGGGCCAGTTGAGGCGGGCGGCGACCTGTTCGATATGCGTCGACTTGCCGGTGCCGTGGTAACCGGACACCATGACCCGGCGATTGTAGGCAAAGCCGGCGAGGATCGCCATGGTCGTGTTCTTGTCGAACAGGTAGTCCGGATCGATGTCGGGGACATGCTCGCTCGTCACCGCATAGGCCGGCACCACCATCTTGGAGTCGAAGCCGAATGTCTCCTTCACCGACACCGTGGTGTCGGGCAGGTTGGCGATGTCGCGATCGACCTTGTTCATCTCTATCAACGTCTCCACAAGCGAAACGCCGCGTTTCGCCGGCAATCGATTTTGTTCGGGGGCGGTCTTAGAGCCTTTTCCAACCTTATGAAAGTTGGAAAGCGACACGAACCGTAAGGTCGCTCAGCACAAACCTGCCTGCTTGAGCACGCGATAGGCCTGGAGCACATCGCGGAACCGGTCTTCCGAACCTCTGTCGCCGCCATTCGCATCCGGGTGGTGGCGTTTCACAAGTTCCTTATAGCGCGCCTTGATATCCTTGCCAGTTGCCTTTGTATCAAGGCCAAGCGTTTCCAGTGCCTTGGCCTCAAGCGGCTTGGCCTTGCGCTCGCGTGCTTCGCGCGGGTCCTTCGGGCCTTTGAACAGGTCGAACGGATCGCGCATGCGATTGTAGTAGCCGGCGCGGCCGGAGCGCGCCTGGGCAAAGTCGGGCGAGGAGCGCGTCGAGGCACCGTTGACGCCCATTTTCCAGGTCGGCCGGTGGCCGGTCATGGCTTCCTTCTGGAAGCGGGCGATCTCGGTGTCGGGAACGCCCGAGAAATAATTGAAGCCCTTGTTGTACTCGCGCACGTGATCGAAGCAGAACTGGAAATACTCGCCTTCCTTCATCCGTCCGACCGGGGCACGGTGGGTACCGGCCTCCTTGCAGCCATCCCACTGGCAGATCGGCGAACGCGACTTCAGCTCCGCGTCCTTCTCCGGGCGGATGCGAATCTTCTCGAAATATTTTGGGTACGGCTTCATCTCACCCATTTATGGGCTGTTCGCTGATGCGAAACAAGAATTGACATTTTCGCGATGATCGCCCTAACCGCTGAATCGCGGCATAAAACCGGCGAATTGCGAATTTTGTGCGATGACATAGATGTGGTGAAGGGAAGCGGCGATGTCCATACAGGCAACGATGGAAGGTAAGCTGAAAAAGGCGTTTTCGCCGGAACGGCTGGACGTCATCAACGAAAGCCATCTCCATGCCGGGCATCATCATGTGGATTCCGGCCATCACGCCACCTTCGACGGCACTGGCGAGACGCATTTCCGCGTCCGCATCGTCGCCCCCGCCTTTGCCGGCATGAGCCGCGTCGAACGTCACCGCGCAGTCAACGATCTGCTGGCCGAGGAGTTGAAATCCGGCGTCCACGCCCTGGCAATCGAGCCGGTGGCGCCCGGTGAAAAGACCCGCTGGTAAATTTCAGCCGAGGCTCGCCCTCAGGAAGGCCATCACCGCTGCGGTCAATGCATCGCCTTCGGTGCCGAAGTCGCGATTGATCGACATGTGCGAATAGTCGCTGCCGTCGAACAGCGTGACCTTGGTTCCGGTGGCGCGCAGACGCTCGGCGAAGGCCTGCGCGTCCGCCGCGCGGGCTTTCGCGCGCGAATGGGCGATGAAGGTCGGCGGGTGCTTGCGGCCTTCCACATAGGTGACAGGCGACAGCGCGCGCCACTGCGCCGGATCGGGAAAGGCGCGGGCATAGACCCCTGCCATGCCGCCGCTTCTGGCCAGCGCCTCCAGATCGTAGGCCCTGGTGTCGTCGAGAACCAGCGCCGCGACGCCGGGCAGGCCGCCGCGCAGCCCGGTCAATGCGACGAGATGGCAGCCGGCCGAATGGCCCATGGCGACGATCCGGTCCGGATCGCCGCCATGCCTGGCGATGTTGGCGCGGACGTAACGATAGGCCAGTTCGACATCTGCCGCCTGGGTGGCGACGTCGGCTTCAGGCAGCATCCGGTAGTCGATCGAGACGAAGCCGAAGCCATTGTCGAGCAGGAAACCAGGCTTGGAATTGACATTGTTGCGGTTGCCGACCCGCCAGGCGCCGCCATGGACGAAGAAGACGACCGGCAGGCCGCTTGCGCCATCGCGGGAATAGATGTCGAGCTTGGCCGGCCCATAGTCGAAGGTTTCGGGCGACGGCGAACGCAGCCGCAATGCCGCCGCCTGTCCCGGCAGCAGCGCCGCCATCGACGCCAGAAGCAGGCTTCGCCGATCGATCGTCATCAACTCCTGACTGCCCACGGCTGCCACAAGGTGCGCACTGTCATTCTCCAAGCATCGCCGGCTTGATCCTCAGCCGCGCGATACGGTTCTTGTCGCGCTTCATGACGACGAAGCGCTTGCCGTGAAACGTAAAGGCCTGCTTTTCGTCCGGGATCGACTGCGCCTCGTGGATGACAAGGCCGGCGATGGTGGTGGCTTCCTCGTCCGGCAGGTTCCAGTCGAGCGCCCGGTTAAGGTCGCGGATCGGCACCGTGCCGTCGACGACGACGGAGCCGTCGGCCTCCTGCTTGACGCCCTGGATGTCGATGTCGTGCTCGTCGGCGATCTCGCCGACGATCTCCTCGATGATGTCTTCCAGCGTCACCAGCCCTTCGACCTCGCCATATTCGTCGACGACGATGGCGAAATGCGCCTTGCGGCGCAGGAAGGCATTGAGCTGCTCCTGAAGCGTCGTGGTGTCGGGCACGAACCACGGTTTCGACGCGATCTTCATCACGTCGATCCTGGAAAAATCGTTGCCGACCTCGTTCAGCGCGCGCAGCAGATCCTTCGCGTGCAGCACGCCGACAATGTTGTCGAGCGAACCCTTCCACAACGGCATGCGGGTGTGCGGGCTCTGCAGGATCTCGCGAACCACCGCTTCGGGCGGGTCGTCGGCGTTGACGGAGCGCATATTCGTGCGGTGGACCATGACGTCCGACACTTCGAGCTCCTCGAGGTCGAACAGGCCGCCGATGCGGGCGCGGTCCTCGCGCACCACCTGGCCGTCGCGGCGGAAATCGTCGACGGCGCCGCGCAGTTCCTCGCGCGCAGAGCGCTGCGGCTCGATGCGTTGCAGCTCGTAGCCGAAGGCGGCGAGCAGGCGCCGGCGCAAGACGAAGCCCAGCAGGCCGAGGCCGGCGAGCACGGCAGCCGCGATCCAGCCGGCCTGGCTCATCCCGGGCGGCTTTCCTGCCGACCCGGATGGTTCTCCCGGAGGAACGCCAGCACTTCCGAGGCCGGCACATCCCGGGCGATAAAGGCCTGGCCGATGCCGCGCGTCAGGATGAAGGTCAGCGCGCCGCGCGACACCTTCTTGTCCTGGGTGATGAAGGAGAACAGCGTCTCGGCATCGGGCAGTTCGCCGGGAATGTCGGCCATGCGCCAGGGCAGACCGACGGCGCGAAGATGCGCCTCGACACGCGCCGCGTCGTCGGGGCTCGCCAAATTGAGCCTTGACGAAAAGCGGTGCGCCAGCGCCATGCCGATGGCGACGCCCTCGCCATGCACGAGCCTTGCGCCGTCATAGCCGGTCGCCGCCTCCAGCGCATGACCTAAGGTGTGGCCGAGATTGAGCAACGCGCGGTCGCCGGTCTCGAACTCGTCGCGGGCAACGACGTCGGCCTTGGCACGACAGGCCTCGGCGATGGCCGCAGCCCGCTCCGGCCCGCCGGCAAACACTTGACGCCAGTTTTCTTCCAGCCAGGCGAAAAACTCGGGCCGGTCGATCAGCCCGTATTTGGCCAGTTCGGCATAGCCGGCGCGAAACTCGCGGATTGGCAGCGTGTCGAGCACTTCGGTGTCGGCCAGCACCAGCCTAGGCTGGTGGAATACCCCGACCAGGTTCTTGCCGCGCTTGCTGTTGATGCCGGTCTTGCCGCCGACGGAGGAATCGACCTGCGCCAGCAGCGAGGTCGGAACCTGCACGAAGTTCATGCCGCGCCGCGCGATGCCGGCGGCAAAGCCGGCGAGGTCGCCGACGACGCCGCCGCCGAGCGCGATGACGACGTCGCCGCGCTCCAGCTTGGCGGCCAGCACGCCGTCGACCACCTCTTCGAGATGCGCAAAGCTCTTGGTCTTTTCGCCTGGCGGCAACGTGATGACGGCATGTTGGATGCCACCGCTTGCCAGGCCGGCCGCAAGCGTCGCGAGATGCGCGGCCGCGACGTTTTCGTCGGTGACGACCGCCGCCCGCGTCCCCGGCAGACGGCGCGAAATCTCGGCGCCGGCGCGTGACAGCAGGCCGGGACCGATCAAAATATTGTAGGCACGCTCGCCAAGCCCGACTTCGACAGAGACCGTTGCATCAGCGCTCACGACCGCACCTCGTCAATATCGGCAACGCCGAGATGGCCGCGCAGCGCGTCCACCACTTCGGCGGCAATGATCTCCTTGCGGTCGTCGCGGGTCGGCACGACGACGTCGGCCGCGGCATAAACCGGGTAGCGTTCCGCCATCAGCCGTTCCAGCACGGCGCGTGGATCGGCGCTTTTCAGCAGCGGCCGGTTCTGTTTCTTGGAAACGCGCTCCATCAACAGGTCGATCTCGGCTTTCAGCCAAACCGACACGCCATGGCTGGCGATCGCCTCGCGCGTCTGCGCGTTCATGAAGGCGCCGCCGCCGGTCGACAGCACCTGCGGCCCGTGCTCCAGCACACGCAGGATGACGCGCTGCTCCAGTGCTCGGAACTCCGCCTCGCCATAGCGCTCGAACAGGTCCGGGACGCTCATGCGCGAAACAGTTTCGATCTCCTGGTCGCTGTCGATGAAGGGCAGTGCCAGCATCGCCGCCACCTTGCGGCCGATCGCCGTCTTGCCGGCGCCCATCAGCCCGACGAAGACGATGGAACGGCCGCCCAGCCGGCCGAGCAGCGCGGCATGGCTCTCGCCCGGAGGATTTGCTGGTAGCGCGTTCATGCTTCTAGGGCCTCTTTGGCGGCGTATCGACATCAAAAGCCTGTTTGCGTCAAGCGCGGCGCAACCGGGACTATGGGCTTCACCCTTGAATTGGCCGGATTGGCGTCTCATAAGGGCACAGGGTTGGAAATGCAGAATAAGACGACGGGCGAAAATTAATGCCAACACTGTTTCGCTTTGTCGTGACGCTCGCGATTCTGGCCGGCATTGTCTATGGCGCGATGTTCGCCCTGGTCATGTTCGTCGAGCCGAGGAAGGCGGAAATGAGCGTGCGTATCCCTCCGGAAAAGCTCAATCCCAAAAAATGAACAGCGCCGCCCGCATCGAAGCCTTCCTGGAGATGATGAGCGCCGAGCGCGGCGCGGCCGAAAACACGCTTTCCTCCTATCGCCGCGACCTCGAAGACGCTTCCGTCGGGATCGGCGGTGGGCTTGCCGCTGCCACCAGCGCCGACATCCGTACCTATCTCGACGACATCGCCGCGCGCGGCTTTGCCGCCACCTCGCAGGCGCGCAAATTGTCGGCGATCCGGCAGTTCTTCAAGTTCCTCTACGCCGAAGGCCTGCGGGGTGACGATCCGACCGGCACGCTGGACAGTCCGAGGAAAGGCCGGCCGCTGCCTAAGACGATGAGCGAGGCCGATACCGGCCGGCTGCTCGACCGCGCGGCGCAGGAGGCGGTGGACCCCTCCATGCATGACGGCGACAGGCTGGCGGCGCTGCGCCTGCACGCGCTGGTCGAGGTGCTCTACGCCACCGGCTTGCGCGTTTCGGAGCTGGTCGGCCTTCCCGTGACGGTGGCACAGCGCGACGACCGCTTCTTCATGGTGCGAGGCAAGGGCAACAAGGAGCGCATGGTGCCGCTGTCGGCCAAGGCGCGCACCGCGATGCGGACATGGCTTGCCGCACGGGGGGCGGTGCCGGCTCTTGCCGACAGCCCGTTCCTGTTTCCGGCTGCCTCCGACAGCGGCTATCTCTCGAGACAGGTCTTTGCCCGCGAGCTGAAAGAGCTTGGCGCTCGGGCCGGCATTGCCACGGCGAAGATATCGCCGCATGTGCTGCGCCATGCTTTCGCCAGCCATCTGCTGCAGAACGGCGCTGATCTCAGGGCCGTGCAGCAGTTGCTTGGCCATGCCGATATTTCAACGACGCAGATCTACACGCATGTGCTGGAGGAGCGGCTGGTGCATCTGGTCAACGATCATCATCCGCTTGCCGACTAGGCGTCATGTCGCTATGTGAGAACGACGTTCCACCGCGCCCAGCCTGCATTTTCAGGCTTGCGTCAGTCATTGCCTTCCGACTTGCCGGTTCGCCCAAGAATGTACAATTACCTCGATTTCGAAAAGCCTGTGCAGGATCTCGAAGGCAAGATCCTTGAGCTGAAGAAGCTTGCCGAGAACGGCGAGGCGGTCGATGTCGGCGATGAGATCGCCCGTCTCGAGAAGCGCTCGCGCGATGCGCTGCGCGACGCCTACAAGGCGCTGACCCCATGGCAGAAGGTGCAGGTGGCGCGCCATCCGGACAGGCCGCATTGCATCGATTACATCAAGGGCCTGCTTACCGATTTCACGCCGCTCGCCGGCGACCGCAATTTCGGCGAGGACCAGGCGATCGTCGGCGGCTTCGCCCGCTTCCGTGGCGAGCCGGTGGCAATTATCGGCCAGGAGAAGGGTTCCGATACGACAAGCCGGCTGAAGCATAATTTCGGCTCGGTGCGGCCGGAGGGCTACCGCAAGGCGGTGCGGCTGATGGAACTCGCCGACCGGTTCCAAATCCCGCTGCTGACGCTGGTCGACACTGCCGGCGCCTACCCCGGCGTCAACGCCGAAGAGCGCGGCCAGGCGGAAGCCATCGCCCGCTCGACCTCGGCCTGCCTCGGCCTGAAGGTGCCGTCGATCTCGGTGGTGATCGGCGAAGGCGGCTCGGGCGGCGCCATAGCGATCGCCACCGCCAACCGCGTCTACATGCTCGAACACGCCATCTATTCGGTGATCTCGCCGGAAGGCGCCGCCTCGATCCTGTGGCGCGACACCACGCGGTCCAAGGACGCTGCGACCAACATGAAGATCACGGCGCAGGATCTGTTGGAGCTGAAGATCATCGACGCCATCGTCGCCGAGCCGCTCGGCGGTGCCCATCGCGCCCCCGAAACGGTGATCGCCGCCACCGGCGACCTCATCGCCAGGACGATGAAGGAATTCTCCGGCGCCAACACCGACTTCCGCGAGCATCGCCGCGAGAAATACCTGGCGATGGGCCGCAATCTGTAACATCCGGCGGGCACGCGGCCCGAAATGTGGCGGCGTGAACCAGTTTCGCCACAAAAATGCCGCTGCATTCGGCTCAGTGGGCTTGCCGTAAGGGGACGCGCCAGCATGATTGCGGTAAGGAATTTTCAAGGTTAACGGGCTTAGGGTCCGTCAGTGGTCAGTTTAGCAGCCGCGGCATCCGCGGTGCAGAAATGAAGACGATAGCCATATCCATGTTTGCCAAGCTTGCCCGCACCGGAGTTCTGATCGCTGCGATCGGCGTCGCCGGCTGCAATGATGCTTCGATGAAGGATTTTGCGCCGCAAGCCAACAAGCCGCTGCCGGACAAGATCCTGGCCGAGATGAAGGCCAAGGGCATGGTCCGCACCTCTTCGGTGATGGCCCGCATCTTCAAGGAAGAAGGCAAGCTCGAAATCTGGAAGGCCAAGACCAACGGCCGCTACGACCTGGTCGCCAGCTACGACATCTGCAAATGGTCGGGCAAGCTCGGGCCGAAGTTCACCGAAGGCGACCGCCAGGCGCCGGAAGGCTTTTACACGGTCCGCCCGGCACAGATGAACCCGCGGTCGAATTACCACCTGTCCTTCAACATCGGCTACCCGAACGCCTATGACCGCGCCAATGGCCGCACTGGTTCCAACCTGATGGTCCATGGCGCCTGCTCGTCGTCTGGCTGCTATTCGATGACCGACGCGCAGATCGAGCAGATCTACGCCTTCGGCCGCGACGCCTTCCAGGGCGGCCAGACCGAGTTCCAGATCCAGGCTTTTCCGTTCCGCATGACCGCAGCCAACATGGCGCGCTATCGCAACGACCCGAACTACGAATTCTGGAAGATGCTGAAGGTCGGCTACGACAATTTCGAGGTTACCAAGGTGCCGCCGAAAGTCGACGTCTGCGAGAAGCGCTACGTCTTCAACCAGGTAGCGGCCGACGGCTCGACCTTTAATCCGACCGGCGCTTGCCCTGCGACCACCCAGCCCGATTCGCTGAAGAGCGCCATCAACGCCTATCAAAGCACCTATGAGGCGGCCTTCAACGGCGCCATGAAGGCCAGCGTGCCGGCACCCAAGCCGACCATCGCCGGGATCAAGGAAGCCAGCATCGTTTCCGACTGGTCGAAACGGCGTGCGCGCGGCGAACGCGTTCCGATCGAGCCGCCCTCGCTCAACCCGGACGGCACCGTGGCCGAAACGGCGCGCATGGGCCGCATCGATTCGCCGGCGGGCCGCAAGATGGCGGCGCTCGATGCCGAAAAGGCCGCCAAGCAGAAGGCCGAGGAACAAAGGCTTGCCGCCATAGAAGCGGCCAAGGCCGCGAAACAGGCAGCCAAGGCACAGGCCTTGGCCGAGAAGGAAGCTGCCAAAGCCCAGGCGCTCGCCGAAAAGGAAGCTGCCAAGACCGCCGCAGAGATGCCTGTCGCCACCGCCACCGTAGCGCCATCGGACGCCGCCCCGGCAGTCGAAACGCAGGCTGCGGACGCCGAAAGCACGGCGACAAGGTTGAAGAAAAAGCTGCTCGGCATGTTTGGCGGCTGAACTTCATGCTTGAGCAAGACGATGGGGGACAGGAACACAGGCCCTCAACTAGCCCCGCCGCCGTCTACGACCTCAAAGGCCTGAACTGCCCGTTGCCCGTGCTCAAGGCAAAAAAGCGCCTGGCCGCAATGCAGCCGGGCAGCCGCCTCTGGCTCGAAACCACCGATCCGCTCGCCGTCATCGACATTCCCGCCTTCTGCGCCGAGAGCGGCCATCGGCTGATCGAAACGGCGGCGGCGGCAGGCGGCCACCGCTTCCTGGTCGAGCGCGCCGGCTGAACGCGTAATCTCCCCCCTTGAGGGGGAGATGGCCGGCAGGCCAGAGGGGGTCGCCGCGCGTGAAGCACCAATCTTTTTTTCGTCCCACAGGGGGTCGCGCCAGCCGAGGCGACCCCCTCTGTCGCCTTCGGCGACATCTCCCCCTCAAGGGGGGAGATCACGATCCGGCAATAGCCAGCGGGTTGCTTTCCAGTGCTGCGCGATCCGGCGTGTCGATCGACGGCCGGTTGGTGAAGGCGGCGAACAGCCGCCGGACATAGTCTTCGGGCATGTCGAGCGTGATCAGCACCAGTCTGGTGCCGCGCTGGCTGTCCGGCCAGGCCGGCAGTTGCACCGGCGGATGCAGGATCTTCTGCACGCCATGGATAACCAGCGGCCGCGACGGGTCTTCTGCAAGCTCGATGACGCCTTTCATCCGCAAAAGGCGCTCGCCATGCGCCGAGCGCAACAGATCGAGGAACATCTCGATTGCCGAAAACGGCACCGGCCCGTCATGAACCAGCGAATACGAACGCACGCGGGAATCGTGCCTGTGGTCATGGTGATCATGGTCGGCATGGTCATGCCCGTCGTGATCATGCCCGCCGTGGTCATGCCCGCCGTGGTCATGGTCGTGGCCGGCTTCTTCGCCGAGCCAACGCTGCACATCGACGGATTTGGTGGCCGGATTGTAGAGGCCGCTATCGAACAGGGTCGCGGTGCTTGCCTCGCCCGCGTCGAGCACCACGGCGCCCGGGTTGAGCTGCCTGAGCCGCGCCCGCAACGCCTCGACATCGCCTGCATCCGTGGTCAGGTCGGCCTTGCTGAGCACGATGCGATCGGCGACGGCCACCTGCTTCACCGCCTCGACATGCGCATCGAGCGTCGCATTGCCGTTGACGGCATCGACCAGGGTGATGACGCCGTCGAGCCGGAAGGCCTGGACCAGGGCCGGGTGTGCCATGATCGACTGCAGTACGGGGGCGGGATCGGCGAGCCCGGTGGTCTCGACGACGACGCGGGCAAGCCGGTCGATGCGGCCGGTCTGCAGGCGGTCGACGAGGTCAGCCAGCGTGTCGACCAGCTCGCCGCGCACCGTGCAGCAGAGACAGCCGTCGGAGAGCTGGATGATGCCGTCGGAGGCCTGCTCGACCAGGAGATGGTCGATCGCCACCTCGCCGAACTCGTTGATGATGACGGCGGTGTCGGCGAGCGCCGGATCCCGGAGCAGCCGGTTGAGCAGCGTCGTCTTGCCGGCACCGAGAAAGCCGGTGAGCACCGAAACGGGGATCGGGAAGCCGGCCATGCGGCTAGTTCAGCGCCTTGGCCGGCTGCTGGACCTGCGCGGCGGTGGCGGATCCGGCCACAACTGGCTCGGCGCCGGCCGGCGGCGCCCGGTCCGGCCGCCATGTCGGCAGCGGCACGTCGGCATATTCCTGCCCGGAGGCGTCGAGCATCGCCTTCGGCTTCGGTCCCGTGGCGCCGCCGAGGCCGACGGCGATCAGCGTCGGTACATGGTCGAGCTTTTCCTGATAGGGCGATTTCGGCACGTCCTTGCCCTTGTCGCCGACGGCGGGTGCGGTTTCCGACTGCTCCTCGACCGGCTTCTTCTTGCAGATTTCGTCATTCATGTCGTTGGCCGACATGGTGTCGCCATAGGCGGGCAGCGCCGCTACCGTCAGCCAGCTCGGCGCCGGCGTTGCAAAGCCCTGGTCGAGCAATTTTGCCGCCGCCTCGGCGCGGGTAATGGCCGATTGCTCGCCGAGCACTACGGCGACCAGGGTGCGGCCGTTGCGGGTCGCCGAGCCGATCATGTTGAAGCCGGACGAGCAGACGAAACCCGTCTTCATGCCGTCGGCACCCGGATAGCGGCCGATCAGCAGGTTGTAGTTGGAGATCGCCTTCTTGCCGACGGCAAGGCCTTCGATCGAGAACCAGGGGGCATATTGCGGAAATTCCTTGCGAATCGCCATCACCAGCAAAGCGAGATCGCGCGCTGTCGTATACTGGTCCGGCGAATAGAGCCCGTTCGGATTGACGAAATGGGACCCGCTCATGCCGAGCCTCTGCGCTTCGGCGTTCATGCGTTCGGCGAAAGCCGCTTGCGAACCGCCGATATTCTCGCCGACCGCCATGGCGATATCGTTGGCCGATTTGACCAGCATCATCTTCAGCGCATTGTCCAACCGCATCACCGAGCCCGGGTTGAAGCCCATTTTGCTCGGCGGCTCGCCGGCAGAATGTTTCGTTACCTTGATCGGCGAATCGAGCTGGACCTCGCCCGCGGCAATCGCCCGAAACGCCACATAGGCGGTCATCAGCTTGGTCAGCGAAGCCGGGTACCAGCGCCTGAACGCCTCCTGGTGCTGCAGGATCTTGCCGCTGTTCAGGTCGAACAGGATTGTCGGATTGGCCAAGGCGGGCCCGGCCAGCGACGCAAGCACCACCGTGCCCGCCACCAACAGTTTGAGGAAATGCCTGTAGCGCATCATGAAAACCGAAATAGCCTCTTGCCGCAGTCCCACCTGGCTCCGTAAGATTTCGTTACACGATCGCCAGGATAATGGTCCGGCCCTCTGTTCCCGGACCACAGTCGCGGTGCTATTTACTCTATGTGACGTCAACATGGCAAAGTGCTGCCGATCACAATGTGGAAGCAGCAGCACAATGCAAAGCAGCGTGCATGGTTGCAAGGCAGCAGGCACAATTGCAAAGCAGCAGGCCAAGACCGCCTGCTCCAACAGCGAAATGGAACCATCATGCCGATCCTGAACCGAGCCGCCGAAATGCAGGACGAGGTGGCCGGCTGGCGCCGCCATTTGCACCAGACGCCGGAGCTGAATTTCGACGTCTTCAAGACCGCCGCTTTCGTCACCGAGAAGCTGAAGGCTTTCGGCTGCGACGATATCGTGACGGGTTTGGGCAAGACCGGCGTCGTCGGCATCATCCGCGGCCGCCACGGCGAAGGCTCGACCATCGGCCTGCGCGCCGACATGGATGCCCTGCCGCTCAACGAGATCACCGGCAAATCCTATGCTTCGACCGTCCCCGGCAAGATGCACGCCTGCGGTCATGACGGCCACACCGCGATGCTGTTGGGTGCCGCCAAATACCTCGCCGAAACGCGCAATTTCGCCGGCTCCGTCGCGGTCATCTTCCAGCCGGCCGAAGAGGGCGGCGGCGGCGGCAACGAGATGGTCAAGGACGGTATGATGGAGCGCTTCGGTATCTCCAAGGTTTTCGGCATGCACAACATGCCGGGCCTGCCGGTCGGCCAGTTCGCCATCAGGCCCGGCCCGATCATGGCGGCGACCGCCGAATTCACCATCACCGTCAAGGGCCGGGGCGGCCACGCGGCGATGCCGCACGGCACCATCGATCCGATCGTCATCACCAGCCAGCTCGTCGGCGCATTGCAGACGATCGCCTCGCGCAGCACCGATCCGGTCGAGGCGGTGGTCGTCTCGGTGACGAAATTCCACGCCGGCGACGCCTATAACGTCATTCCCGAGACCGCCGAGATCGCCGGCACCGTACGCACGCTGAAGAGGGAAGTCGCCAAGAAGGCCGAAGAGCGCATCCGCGCACTTTGCCAAGGCCTGGGCGCTGCCTTCGGCGCGACAATCGAGGTTGATTACAATGCCAATTACCCCGTCACCTTCAACCATCCAGAAGAGACGGTCTTTGCCAGCGACATCGCGGCCGACGTCGCCGGCGACAGCCATGTGCACCGCGCGATCCAGCCGGTGATGGGCGGCGAGGATTTCTCCTACATGCTTGAAGCGCGGCCGGGCGCCTTCATCTTCATCGGCAATGGCGATACCGCCGGCCTGCACAACCCAGCCTACGACTTCAACGACGAGGTCATCCCGCACGGCATGAGCTATTGGGTGAAGCTGGCGGAAACAGCGCTGGCGGCGTAGCCATTCGGCATCGGCGGTGCGGCAACCGCCGCACCTCTGGGCGGCAAAACCGGGCAGGACATGTTCTGCTGGTCACTTCCGGCCGGACGACTTCCGGGCAAGGCCGAAGGCAATGCCCAGAGCAATACCTATACCAATGCCCGCAACAATGTTGTCCAACACGACGCCGATAGCCACGCCGATCACGACGCCGAGTGTGAGGTGTTTGGCATCCATTATGCCCGGTCATGTAGCGTGGAAGGGAAGAGCCGCAACCGCTACGGTCCGCTCTTCGGATCCTCGACCTCCAGCGCCTCCATGACCGGCGCCAGCTCATTGTCGTCGGCAGCCTGCGGCTCTTCGCCTGTCCTCGCCTTCGTCAGGGCTGCCTCGATCGCCTCCTGGATATTGCCGAGTTCGTCTTCGCGAACCTCGTGGCCATAGCCGGCAGCATCGGCATCCTGCTCGAATTGCTGCGCCAGGACGGCGACGCTCACCTCGCTCTCGGCGGGCAGATTGCCGACATTCTCCTGCAGCCAGGTTTCAAAGAACTCTTTGGTGGCGCTCATGCGGTGTCTCCTTCGGGACACTAAAGCGCGCCGGCATCCCGAAAGTTCCGCTATCTGAGCCGTCTTTGCGCCCGTTGCCGGCTGCCCCGCAATTCAGCGCGGCCAGGCGGCGTCGGCGCCGCCTGGCTCGGCTGCTTACTGGCTGACAGCAGTCGTCGGTTCGCACGACACGTTCGGGTTCATATCGGCGAACGCGCCGGTCGGGTTGCCCTTCCAGGCCCAGACATGCAGCTCATAGAACGGACCGAGGCCATAGCGATTGGGCGCGCTGTTGAAGTTGAACAGATGCCCATCGAGCGAGGCCGGGCCTTTCGAGGTGATGTATTCGACCGCGATCAGTTTTAGCGTGCCGTCGGCCATCGGCTCGTACATCACCGCTTCCGGCTTGGCGACATCGACAGCGTCGTCCTTGAGGTAGCCGGGATTGACGTAATGGATGCCCATGGCGCCGCCGGTGATGCCGCTGGCGCAAGGAATGGGCGCATAGCCCTCGGCGGTCGCCGCCGCCACATTCTCGAAGCGGCTGTTGGCCGCGCGTACCTTGTCGGCCAGCGGATTGGGACCGGACGCGGGCGCTGCCTGATGCGCCTGCGCCAACGCAGTGCAGGCCGACAGCAGCGCCGCGGCAGCGAGAAGTCTATTGCGAAAGTTGATTGTCATAGTCATTCCATTCTTCTTGAAAAGCACAGCCCGGCTGGCCGCCGGAGGTAAGGAGGTCCGGCAGGTGGGCGCTGTGGCTGTTGTTGCTGGGAGATCCCTGTCCCGATGCGACGAATGCCCGGAAGGATCATCCCTTCGGCAGATACGGGATCGTCCCAGCCAGATCGGAGTTGTCGATCAGCTGGAAACGGCTGTCGCTGCCGCCCTGACGGGCCGAAACGAACGGCGCGTAGGCAGGATCGTCGGTGAAGGCGCGCGCCGCTGCCTCGGTCGGGAACGCCATCAAGGCTATCAGCGTCGTGTCGAGCGGCTTGCCTTCGAGCGTCTTCACATTGCCGCTGCGCGACAGATATCTGCCGCCGTGCTTGTGAACGAGGTCGTGGACCGACGCGGCATAGGCCGGCATCCACTTCGGGTCCCTCACCTTGATGTCTGCGATAACGTAAGCGGTCATGGGTCATGTCTCCTGGTCGTGCACAGGGGTATCCCGTGCAGCGGCCAAGGGCTCGCACGGCAAGGCCGGCGCCAGCCAGTCCGCGATCTGTACTGGTGTGGTACAGTTTCTGTACTCGCCGTGCCGCGGGGGAAGGCCTATGATCCCGGCTGAGTTTGAGGGGAAGGCAACATCATGACCCAGTCCGGATACAAGCAGTTCTGCCCGCTATCGATGGCCGCCGAGGTGCTGTGCACCCGCTGGACCATGGTTCTGCTTCGCGAATTGGTGGCGGGCTCGACCCGTTTCAACGATCTGCGCCGCGGCGTCCCCAAAATGTCGCCGACCCTTCTGTCGCAACGCCTCAAGGAGCTCGAGCTGGCCGGGATCGTCGAGCGCAAGGAGGTGCGCGGCGAGAAAGGCATCTTCGAATACCGGATGACCGAGGCAGGCAGGGATCTGCGTTCCGTTGTCGAGGCGATGGGCTTTTGGGGGCAGAAATGGGTCGAGTCGCGGCTGTCGCTGAAGAACCTCGATCCGTCGCTGCTGATGTGGGACATGCGGCGCAACCTCAACGCGTCGCCGCTGCCCGACGGGCGCACGGTGATACAATTTCTGTATCAGGAGCTCCCCGCCTCGAAACGGTCGTGGTGGCTGATCGTCGAGAAGCACGGCGAGGTCGACCTCTGCTGGTACGACCCGGGCTTCGATGTCGATCTCTACGTCTCGACCGACCTGCACACTATGACCGAAATCTGGATGGGGCTGATCACCGTCGAGAAGGCCGGGCCGAAAGTCATCTTGACGGGAGACCAGGACATCGCGCGCAAAATGCAGACCTGGCTGGGCCTGAGCCCGTTCGCGGTCGAACCCAAGCGAGCTGCCTAGCTGCCTCTTGGCGAAACGTCCCGAAGCGGTTATGTGTCGGGCGCGATGGTCCCGTAGCTCAGTAGGATAGAGCGGCAGATTCCTAATCTGTAGGTCACAGGTTCGATTCCTGTCGGGATCACCATGTTTTTCAAGTACTTAGCGCGAAATTGCCGCCGTACTTTTTTCTGAGGAATAGTACGGCGAATTTTTGCAGATCCTATGGTTCTGGCACGATCAGCGCCGCACGACCGGAAGTTGGAGAGTTCTTTGGAATGAAATCCAAGCCGCAATGCAGTCAGCGCTCCAAATCCGTTGCATTGCCTTTGCCACCAAGGCGGCAGTCAGCACCGCTGGCGTTTCGACGCAGACCAGGACCATGGAGTGCAGTCACCTGGCCAATGTTTCGGCTTGAGAAGCAGGGACGGAAGCCGCACCGAGCTTCGTATAAGCCGAAGGAACGCCGCGTTGACTAGCCGATAACCCACTAAAACCGTGGATTTATTGAAACGCACGAGCATATTACGGGTCGGGCGCGCAGTGGTTGAAAATGCTTGCGTCGCGCTATGTTATTTGCATGCTGCGCCGTTTCTTTCTCTGTCGTTCGTGGCGCTGGCATGCTCTGATCCCTCAAAAAGGGTGTGTCATTAGTTTTCAGTTTTTGAGACGGCGGTGGGCCTATCGTTTGTCCGCTTGCCGAACAGGGAGGAAGACAATGGACGGAGAATCGCATTCCAAATCAAGGCGAAGCTTTCTGAAGTCGAGCGGACTTGTCGCCGGGCTGACGGCGACGGCGGTTACCGCTCCCTGGGTTCGAAGGGCAGGAGCCGCTGACACAATCATCTGGAAAATTCAAACCTCGTGGCCGGCTGGCGTCGGACTTGAAACTTTCCAGAGCTGGTGTGGGGCCATCAAGGAAAAGACCGGAGGCCAACTCGAATTTCAGCCGTTCAAGGCAAAGGACATCGTTGGTGACTTCGAACTCCTCGACGGGGTGAAGAACGGCGTTCTGGAAGCGATGAACTCGTTTTCACTTTACTGGGCCGGTAAGCTTCCCGCTGCGGCGTTCCTCTCCTCTTACACGATGGGGCTACGCTATCCGCACGAATGGGACATCTTTTTCTATTCGAAAGGTGGTCTGCAGGCCGCGCGCGACCTTTATGCGAAACAAGGTCTTTACTACGTCAACCGCATTCATCACGGCCCGAACATCATCCACTCAAAGACACCGATCCGCTCGATCGAGGATTTCAGAGACCTGAAGCTGCGCGTACCTGGCGGCATGATCGCCGAGACATTCGCAAAAGCCGGCGCCAAGACGACGCTGCTGCCGGGCGGCGAGGTGTTCTCCGCGCTGGAGAAAGGCACGATCGATGCAGCCGATTACACTGGGCCGGCGGTAAACTGGGCGCTCGGGTTCCAGCAGGTGACCAAGTACATTTCCATGGGCCCAGCCGGTCTGATGTCCGTGTACCAGCCCGTCGACCTGATGGACTTTGCCGTCAACATGAATGTCTGGAACCAACTCCCGGACAACCTCAAGAAGTTCGTGGAAGACGAAATCCAAGTCTATTCCAATGTCCATTTCGGGGCCATCCAGAAGGCCGACATGGAGGCCTGGCAGAAATTCCTGGATGCCGGCATTGAAATCAATCGGCTTGGACCGGAGGACCTCCAGAAGTTCCAGGAAATCGCGGTGCCAATCTGGTTCGAGTGGGCCAACAAGGATAAGGACGCGGCGCGCATCTTCAAACTGCAGCTTGAGGTGATGGAGAACCCGACCGTCGGTTACGTGACGCCGGACATGTATCAGGGATTGTCGATCAACCTCTGAGGCTCTCCGCGCCCGTCCTGTCCGGGCGGGCGCACTCTCCTGCAAGAGGCAGTCGCCGATGCCCTCACTCACATTTGTGCTGCCGCACTGGCTATACTGGTCAAGCCTCGTGCTTTTCCCGCTCGTTGCGGTCTTCCTTGTCCATCGCGAGCGGGCACAGCGCGATGCCGGCCGTCCAAATCTCTTTCTTGCTTACCTGTTCCTGGTCACTGCAGGCTTCCTCGGCATGCACCGGTTTTATCTGAAGAGCAGGTGGGGATTCATTTTTATCCCGCTGTTCATTGCAGTGCTTTGGACGAGCGCCCAGGTACGCGACGGACGTGAGGCAGTGTCGCTCGCGCGATCCCAGAGCGAACACGCCGAAAGGCTGTTGCCGCGTGCCAAGGCAGATGTAGCAGCCAGCAAAGAAGGCGCTGCCGATCGCCTGGCGAAAGCTGAGGCAGACGCCACGGTGGCGCGCGATAATCTGAGCGCCGCCGCCCATGGGCTCGAGCGCGCCAACAGCATTGGCCGAATTGCCGGACTCCTGCTTGGTCTCGC
This sequence comes from Mesorhizobium sp. M0408, assembly GCF_040321495.1. NCBI lineage: Bacteria > Pseudomonadati > Pseudomonadota > Alphaproteobacteria > Hyphomicrobiales > Phyllobacteriaceae > Mesorhizobium > Mesorhizobium sp. M0408. The sequence continues at coordinate 136,092 of NZ_JAMYRO010000018.1, forward strand.
TCTCGCAGGCGACGCCCTTCTAATACCCGGTCTTGTGCGGCGCACCCGCACCCGTGAGATCGCGCGCGCCGCGGCCGACCATCCGCTCGTAGTCGATGTGCCAGCCACGCCCGTCAAGCAACCGCTCGCGTTGTTCCAGCCGGTCGACTGGCTGGTACGCGTGACGGGCGAGTTCGTCGCGTATTGGTCGGTTCTCGCAGTGGTGGCGTACTACTACGAAGTGGTGGCCCGTTTTGTTTTCAACTCACCGACCAACTGGGTACATGAAAGCATGTTTCTTATGTTCGGCATCCAGTACATGCTGGCAGGCGCCTATGCCTACCGTGACGAAACGCATGTCAGGGTAGACATCGTCTACAGCCATCTCTCCGAACGCGGTCGTGCTGTCTGCGACATCATCACCTCGGCCTTCTTCTTCTTGTTCACCGGCACCATGCTGGTCACAGGATGGCGATTTGCGAGCGATGCCACGGCGGTTGGCGAACGCTCATTCACCGAATGGGGCATCCAATACTGGCCGGTAAAGCTCGCGATCCCCATCGGGGCAGCGCTCCTGTTGCTTCAGGGCCTATCCCGGCTGATGCGAGACATCGCCACTGCATTTGGAAGGATCGGCTGAGCGATGGGCCTCGAGCTTCCGATCCTGTGGCTCAGCATATTGATGTTCGGGGGTCTGGGCGTACTTTTGCTGCTCGGATTGCCGATGGCCTTTTGCACCGGCAGCCTTGCCGTGCTTTTCCTCTTTCTGTTCGGCAATTCGGCCATGCTGAACATGCTGCCGTCTCGGGTCTTCCCGTTCATGACGGATTATCAGCTCTCGGCGGTGCCGCTTTTCATCTTCATGGCCGCGATTCTCGAGAAGGCGGGCATCATCGAGGAGCTGTTCGATGTCGTCTACAAATGGCTGGGCGGACTCAAAGGCGGGCTCGCATCGGCCACGGTGATCTCCTGCACGCTGCTGGCCGCGATGGTCGGTGTCGTCGGGGCGACGGAAGTGACGATGGGCATGATCGCGCTCCCGGCCATGCTGCGCCGCAACTACGACGCCAAGCTCGCCTGCGGCTCGCTTCTTGCTGGCGGGACCCTTGGCATTCTCATACCCCCTTCCGTCATGGCGATCGTCTATGCCGTCGTGGCGCAGCAGTCGCTGGGCGAGCTTTTGATCGGGTCGGTATTTCCCGGGCTGCTGCTGTCCGGGATGTATGTCGCCTACGTGACGGCGCGCTGTTACATCGACCCCAAACTCGGCCCGGCGTTGCCGCCGAACGAGCGCATTGACTTCGCCCAAAAACTCAAGCTTTTGCGCCGGACGTTCATGCCGATACTGCTGATCCTGCTTGTGCTCGGGGTCATCTTCATGGGCATTGCCACGCCGGTCGAAGCCGCCGGCATCGGTACGTTCGGGGCTTTCATCGTCTGCGCCGCACATCGGCGCCTGACCTGGGACACGATCCGGGAGGCCTGTGTCGCGACGCTCAAGGCCACGGCGATGGTCATGTGGATATTCTTCGGCGCCACCATGTTCGTCGGTTTCTTTATCCTGAAAGGTGGGCAGAACTTCGTAGCCGAATCGATACTCGGAACAGGCTTGGCGCCTTACGGCGTTCTTGTTCTGATGATGATCATTCTGTTCGTCCTGGGCATGTTTCTGGACTGGGTGGGCATTCTCCTTCTCACCGTACCGATATTTCTGCCCATCCTAAAGCCACTCGAATTCAGCGGCACGTTTGGGCTAGCCGGTGTGGCTCCTGAAGACGTGCCACTGTGGTATGGTGTCATTTTCATGGTCAACATGCAGATGGCGTTCCTTAGCCCGCCTTTCGGCTATTCGCTGTTCTATCTGAAGAGCGTTGCGCCGCCGGAGATCTCGATGGCGACGATCTTTCGATCCGCAGTCCCCTTCTTGTGCCTGCAGGCGATCGGAGTGGGACTGTGCATCGTGTTCCCCTCAATCGTCGTCTGGCTCCCGAAGGTCATGTACGGAGGCAATTGACCACATTTGCGGCTTGCCGACACCGAGGATTAGTCGAATTTGATAGCTTGTTGCTTGAACGGCGTCACCTTTTTGCCTTCCTTTGCGCGTCGTCATGAGATCGCTTCTTGAAACAATCCTGGCTGCGAGTGCGTGTATCGCACTCGACCAGTCTTGGTTATCTCGCCTACGCCGCCCCGGGAATGCCGCCCCATCTGTCCTTGCCGAGATGGCCAAGGAACCTGCCGCCGATCAGATCGTTTCGCGGTATCTGGCTAAGGCCAACCGGAGCGGAGGCAGATATGCCGTATGCCCGCAATCGCATGGAACCGAACATCGGCAAAGTCTGCCGTGGATTCGGGGCTTGGTGCAATGCTGCGTGACGTCGATTATGTCCTGCAAAAACTCGACTGGATGCGCGGCGAAGGCATCTGGCCCAACGGCTTGCGATATCTGTGGACCGATGCATTCGGGGTCGTGCTCTACGTCTCGCTTTATGCGGAAACTGGCGAAGAGCGCTGGCTGGGCGAAGCCGAGCGGCTGGTGGCCGATGTCGAGCGTATGCTCGGCCGCCGGCGCGGACTGAGGATCGGCGAAGCGGCGGATCGCGACGGCCAGTATTTCCACTATCTGGCGATGTGGCTGTTCGCCCTGGCGCGTCTCGGCGATCTGAAGCCGGAATACCGCAAGCGCGGCATTGCGCTGGCGCGCGGCATTCACCCGGCATTTGTGGTCCCCGGCCGCGGCGTGATCTGGAAGATGCAGGAGGATTTGAGCGGTCCTTACCCCGGCTACGGCCTCGGCAGCATGGATGCCTATGACGGCTACGTCTCTTACCGAATGCTCGACGACGAGGAACTGGCGCCCGAGATCGCGCAGATGCGTGACCTGATGGAGCGCGATTGGCGCAGCCTCGACATCGACCAGGACCTCGGCCTCGGCATGATGCTGTGGCTCGCCCATTTCTTTCCCGACGAGCCGTGGGCCGAGGCCCAGACGAGGCGTTCGCTGCGAACCCTGGAAACGATGTGGGTCGACCCGCCCGGTTATTTCAGCCGCGCGCCATGGCTGCGCGATACCAAGTTCGCCTTCACCAATTACGGCGTTTCGCTCGGCCTGCAGGCCGCCGGTATCTGGCCGGGGCGTGTCGATAGGCTGAACGCCTTCTTCGAGGACTGGCGCTCCGGCGACGAATACGACCGCGAGGCGATCACCTGGGTGATGGCCTGCACCTCGCACCTTCCCGGTGCTTTTCTGACCCGGGGTGGCGAGAGAACGATTGAAAGCGACGAACCTGGGGAACGTTCCTCAGCCGGCGCGGTTGTCGATGAAAGTGCATCGAAAAGCAAAAGCAAGGAACGCGGTTGAAATGGCCACTCTCTTGGGAAAACCGGGGAGCTGTTGGGTGGCGACGGCCACCTCCACGAACTATCCCCAGCTCGAAGGTTTGGTCCGTGCGGACGCCGTTGTCGTGGGGGCTGGAATCGTCGGGCTGACGACGGCGCTTCGCCTTTGCGAGACGGGCCGGTCGGTGATCGTCTTGGAAGGCTTGCGGACAGGTGGCCAGGTGACCGGCCGCTCGACGGCCAAGATCACCACGCAGCATGCGCTGATCTATCGTCATCTCATTGACAGCGTAGGCCGGGACCTGGCGCAGACCTATGCCGATGCGAATTCCGCCGGCGCCCGACAAATCCGCGACTGGGTTAACAACTACGCTATCGCCTGCGATCTCGAGAGCAAGGACGCCTATAGCTACACCTGCGATGAAAGCCGGCGCGCGGAGGTCGCGGCCGAGGCGAAGGCAGCGCGCCAGGTCGGGCTGGAGGCCGAGGTCCTCGAACGCGTACCGCTGCCTTTCGAAACGGCGGCGGCATTACGGTTCCCCGACCAGGCGCAGTTCAATCCGGCGATGTATCTGGTTGGCCTGGCGGAAGCGGTGACGGCCCGTGGCGGTCGGATCTTCGAAAACAGCCGCGCCACCTCGATCGACGAGGCAAGCCGCTGGCGCGTCGTCACAGATGGCGGCGCCGTTGATGCCGGGCACGTCGTCGTCGCCACCAACATGACGGTGAAGAGCCCCGTCGGCATGGCGAACCGGACGCAACCGCGCTGCCACACCGCCATGGCCTTTCGGATCGATGATCCCCTCCCTGCCGACGGCATGTTCATCGGCATCGACGACCCGACGCATTCCATCCGGACGGGCCGTGATGCCGAAGGTCCACTGCTGGTCACGCTCGGCCCCAAGTTCAACACCGGCTGGGACGGCGACGTGGCGAGGCGGTTTGTCGAACTGGAAAAATGGGCAAGAAAGAACCTTCCGGTCGGCGACGTCGCGTGGCGCTGGTGCAACGAGGATTATGATACGGCCGACAGGATTCCATATGCCGGCGAGCCCGATCCCGCCAAGGCCGCCGGCTTCCACATTGCCACGGGTTTCAACGCCTGGGGCATCACCAACGGGACGGCCGTGGGCACGATGATCGCCGACCTGATCTGCGGCCGCCCGAGCCCTTGGCAAAAACTCTACGATCCGGCGCGGCCCTATCCCGAGGACTTCCACAAGAACGGCCGCAGTCAATCGATAGTCTCGAGCACCCACGACATTGCGCCTGGCATGGGTGGCGTGATCGTCAGGGGAGACGAAAAGATTGCGGCGTGGAGAGACACCGAAGGCGCACTCCAGGCGGTTTCGGCGATTTGCACCCACAAGGGCTGCACCGTAACCTGGAACAATGCGGACCACACCTGGGATTGTCCCTGCCACGGCTCGATCTTCGCCGCCGACGGTTCGGTCATCCACGGCCCTGCCCGAAAACCGCTTGCCCAGATTACATTGTGAAGGCGGCCGACACGGCCCGCGTCACGCCGGCCGTTCGTAGGTTCCGACCAACTCCGTCTCCTCCAATGCGTGTTTCTGGGCTTGCTTCCAGACCTGATGCACGCCCGCCTGTCCTGGTACGCTGAGGCTCGGCACATCGAGCGCGGCCAGCAGGAAGTGGTAATGGTGGACGCCGTGCCCTGCAGGCGGCTGCGGACCATCGTAATAGGCATTGCCGAAATCGTTGGTGCCTTGCCTGAGTGCCGACGGGCCGGGCTTGCCGTCTTCGGCCTCGGCGAGTCCGCCGGCATCCGGCGGGATGTTGAACACCGCCCAGTGCCCGAAAATTCCGCTTGGTGCATCGGGATCCCGCACGACAAGAACAAGGCTCTTGGTACCATCCGGGACACCGGACCACTTCAGCGGCGGCGAGACGTTCTGGCCGTCACGCGCATATTTTTCGGGAAGTCTTCCGCCTGCCCGGAACGCCGGGCTGATAAGGGTGAGTGGCATTGCTATTTCCCCAAGGAGGTTGCGACCGAGAAGCCCGCGCCTGCGCCGTTCACGCCGCTTGCTGAGCTTCGGCGACGCGTCTTATCTCGCCTGGCAGGGATTCCCAGACCTTGTGCATCTGTCCTTCTCCGACGTGATGGGCGAGCACCTTGGACACGACCCTGAATGCATCCTTGGAATCGACCGGACGGGTAAATTCCAGCTCCGCCTTGATCTTGGCCAGAAACTCGTCGAGCGACCGCATCTTCTCGGGAGCTTTGGAAGGCTGATATTGGTCATAGAAGGCGCCGCGCACCAGGATCGGCAGCTGCGAGCCGAGGTGGGCTGCAAGATCCGGCTGCATACGGTCGCGCAGGGCGTGCAGCACCGCTCCGAGAACGTGCCAGGCGACCTGCCGATCCGGTCCAATCTCGTCCATGATCTCGTCGAGCCAGATGTTCGTGGTCTGCAGTGTCTTGTCGAATACGTCGAGTCCGGTGGCATTCATCGAAATCCTCCTTCCGTTCAAATCCGACTAGGTGATGTGACCAAACAGCCGTACCTGCCCGTTGTTCCCCGATGCGCATGTCCTGATGCGCATTTATTGTCGGAGGTCCCGTCATGGGGGAATTCGGGCCGGCTTTTTTGCCGCTGTTTTTCGACCACCTTTCTTGGCCGGCACCCGGAACATCCTCATGGGTGGACGAGTTTTGTTTGCCGTCGCCGATCACATGGCGACGAGTGATGCAGACACAAAAAACAGGAGAAGAACCATGGCACATCACGATTTGGCGCCCCGGACGCCATCGCGCAGCCTCTACCCATCCGCGCGCGACCCGCTCACGTCATTCCACCGGCAGATCGACCGCCTGTTCGACGACTTCTTCGCGCCGATGGCCGAAGCGACTACGGCCGGCGATCTTTGGCCGAGCGTCGACGTACATGAAACAGACCAAGCCTATAAGGTCACCGCCGAATTGCCGGGGCTCGAGCAGAAGGACGTTGAGCTCAAGCTGCGCGAAAACACCCTTTTTATCACGGGCGAGAAGCGTTCGGAGCACAAGGAAGGCGACGGCGGCCGCACCTACAGCGAACGCAGTTATGGCCGGTTTCAGCGGACCATCCCCCTGGAAGCGGAGATCGATGCCGACAAGGTGCAGGCCACTTTCAGGAACGGCGTTTTGGCTGTCGAGCTTCCCAAGAACCCCGCTGCAAAGGACAAGACACGCCGCATAGAAGTGAAAGCGCGATAGTTGCCAAACTGAAGGCTGCCTGAGCAGGCGGCGTTCAGCCCAGATGGAGAAGAACGGCAAGCACGGCGGCAACCGCCCAGGCGAGCGTCTACCGCCGGGGATCGTCCGTTGCCTCGGAAACGCCTTCGAGAGCGATCTTGGCGGCTTCCTCATCGGTCCGCCCGAGGTCGGCCAGGGCAATGACGCCGACGAGGCGCTTGTCGTGATTGATCACCGGAAGACGACGCACCTGATGCTTGGCCATGATCTTCGCCGCATCGGTGATATCGGCGTCATCGAAGCACCAATAGACATGCTCGGACATGACCTCGCGAACGGTCGTGTTGCCGGCTGAGCGCTCCTCGGCGACGCCGCGCATCACGATGTCGCGGTCTGTCACCATGCCGACCAGCCTGTCATTCTCGCCGACCGGAAGGGCGCCGAGATTGTCGGCCCGCATTTTCCGGGCGGCATCCCTGATTGTCGTGTTCGGGCCGACCAGTTCGGTCCGACGGCTCATGATCTCCTGAACTTGCATGGGATATTCCTTTCCCTGATTGCTGAGGCAACAAGTCGCCAGACGGGCCTGTTGCCACGCATCGCTAGATTGCCAGCTGGCCGGACGAGGCATGTACGGATCACTATCTTCGATCTTCCCGATCCGCGCTGAGGCGCGTGCCGGTGCCGGCACCTCGCGATCGAAACTATTCTTGGAACGTCCAGGCAGCGAGCGAGTTCCAAAATGGTACCGGTGCCGCAGCCATCCCACGGAATGTGGCCGCAGGCTGGTGAAAAAAACATCCACCGGGAAAACAGATGCACGCGGATTGAAGGTCATGGCTATCATCTTTTCAGATCGCCGCGAGGCCGGGCGGCAACTCGCCGGGGAACTCGTTCGCTTTGCCGGCCGCGACGATGTGATCGTATTGGCGCTGCCCCGAGGCGGCGTGCCGGTCGGCTACGAGGTCGCGCAGGCACTCAAGGCACCGCTCGACGTCTTCGTCGTGCGCAAGCTCGGCGTCCCCGGTCACGAGGAACTGGCCATGGGGGCGATCGCGCCCTCAGGTGTACGTGTCCTGAACGACGAAATCGTCAACGGTCTCGCGATCCCGCCACATGTCATCGACGCGGTCGCTGCAAAGGAGGAAAAAGAGCTTCTGCGCCGCGAGCACCTCTATAGGGACGGGCGACCCCCACCGCAGTTGAATGGACGAACCATTATCCTCGTGGATGACGGGCTTGCGACCGGATCGACCATGCGGGCCGGGATCAAGGCGCTGCGAAAAAACCACGCCGCCCATATTGTCGCGGCCGTTCCCGTCGGTAGCCCCGACACTTGCGACGCGATGCGGGCGGACGCCGACGAGGTCGTTTGCGCGACGACACCAGAGCCGTTGCTGGGTGTCGGGCGCTGGTACGTGGATTTCTCGCAGACGAGCGATGAAGAGGTCCGCGCGCTCCTCGCCAGGTCCGTGCCCAAGCCTGCGGCTTCCCACAAGCCTGCCGCTTCCGAAGAGGAATTGGCTGGGCGCGCGAGCGCGGGTCCGGCGCCTGGCACCAGATCGACATAGCGGAGGTGGATATGGACCGGGATAGCGAGCACGTCGTGCATGTTCCCGCGGGGCTTGTCACGCTTGAGGGTAATCTTTCGTTGCCCCCGGATGCTCGCGGCCTTGTGCTCTTCGCCCACGGCAGCGGAAGCAGCCGCCACAGCCCGCGCAACCGCCACGTGGCCGAAAGGCTGAACGAGGCGAACCTCGCCACCTTCCTCATCGACCTGTTGACGGCCGAAGAGGAGCGGATCGACCAGGTCACGGCCGAGTTGCGCTTCAATATCGGACTGCTCGCCGACCGGCTGGTCGGCGTCACGGATTGGCTCGGCGCCTCGCCGGACACGTCGGGGTTGCGTCTTGGCTATTTCGGCGCGAGCACGGGCGCCGGTGCCGCCCTGGTGGCGGCGGCCGAGCGGCCCGACCAGGCCGCGGCCGTAGTTTCGCGTGGTGGCCGGCCCGATCTTGCAGCGCACGCCCTGCCGCGCGTCCGGGCGCCGACCTTGCTCGTCGTCGGAGGCGCGGACACGCAAGTGATCGCACTCAACCGCTCGGCGCTGGCGGCGCTCCGCAGCGAGAAGGAGCTCGCCATCGTCCCTGGCGCGACACATCTGTTCGAGGAGCCTGGCGCCCTGGACGAAGTCGCGGGTCTGGCGAGCCGATGGTTCTTGCGCCATCTGGTTTCGGACAGATCGGCGTCAACGTCCTGACGGCTGGGGCTTGGATCACCAGTGCCGGGATCATTTGCGTCCTCAACGCGTTATGATCCTCATAAGACCGCGCGCAGCTGCAACCCGAATGGCTGTCGCAACCCGTATGTGGGAGAAAGACAATGCCAGACAAGAAAACCATCGAGAAGGCCCGAAAGGACAAGCGCGAGGGCAAATCGCCGAGCACACAGGCCGGCGAGTTCGTGCACGAGGAGATCGATAAAATCCGCCGCGGCGAGCACGGCGCGCGCTCGACCCAGCAGGCCATCGCCATCGGGCTTTCCGAGGCGAGACGCGCAGGCGTAGACCTGCCCCCGCCCAAAAAGGGCAAGGTGAAGGAGAGCACGCGCAAAAGCGCCGAATACGCCTATGAGGCCGGCCAGGGTGAACGCACGCCGAAACGCCGCCCGCGGGTCTCGAAAGCCGTCTCCAAGGTGCTCGAGCACGAGCCGAAGAGCACGGCGTCGCACGAGGCGCTGGCGCAGCAGGCCAAGCGTGCGGCCTCGCGCCGGACGGCTGAGGAGCGCTCGGCCGCCGCCAAGAAGGCCGCCGAGACGAAAGGCGCCAGCGGAAGGAAGGCGGCGGCGCAGAAGGCCGCCAGAACGCGCGCACACCACGCATAATCCAAAGACGGCAGTTCGCCTCCTGGAAATCCGATATGGCCCAAACGACCGGTATCGAGCTCTGCCCCGGCAGCGCGGGACAACGCCGCTGCCCAAGGCGAACCAGAGCCTGCATCTGCGGGACAACATCGACTTCGAAATCACCGCTGACGACACGGTGGCGCTGAACGAGCAATACTCGTCGCTCGCGATGCTGCCTGACGCGTGACACCGACCGGAGGTACTCGGCGGCAAGGGCAGCGGGAGACCGGTCAGGAAAGCGCAGCCTGTTTCTTGAGCATGATGCGTATCGCCCATAACGCGGAGAACTCTGATCATGACCTCAGCTGCCAGCACGACAATGCCGCGAGCCACCACTCAGACGAGACACATCGCTTTGCTCGGCGCGCCCTCTAATCTTGGGCTGATGCCGCAGGAGGGTGGGCCGGAGCCCGGCGTGTGGAAGGCGCCGGAGGCACTTCAATCGCTTGGTCTCGCCGACCGTTTGGGCGCCGGTCCGTTGCGCTCGGTTCGGGCTCCGCTTTATCGGCCTGAGGTGGATCCTGCGACGGGCGTGCGCAATGCCCAGGCCCTGCGCCAGTATTCCAAGACGCTTGCCGAAGCGGTCGACGAGGAGCTGAACTCGGGAGGGTTCCTGCTCATGCTCGGCGGCGATTGCAGTGTGTTGCTTGGCCCTGCGCTCGCGCTACGGCGTCGTGGCCGCTACGGCCTTATCTTCTTCGATGGGCACACCGATTTCAAATTGCCGGTTACCTCGCCGTCAAAGGGAGCCGCGGGCATGGATTTGGCCTTCGTAACCGGTCATGGCCCGACGCTCCTGACCGATTTCGGCGAGCACACTCCTTTGGTCCGTGAGGCCGACGTAGTCGCGTTTGGCTATCGCGATGTGCAGGACCCCGCGACTTACACGTCCAAGGCCATCTTCGACACCGATGTTCACCGGATGGATTTGGCAGAAGTGCGGCGGCGCGGCATCGCCGATGCGGCACGGATAGCGCTTGACGCGGTCGCAGGGCAGGACGTCGAGGGTGTATTCGTTCACTTCGATGTCGACGTGCTGGACAGCGAGATCATGTCGGCTGTCGATTCGCCGGAGGCCGGCGGTGTCTTGCCCGACGAAGCTGTCGAAGCCCTTCGCACATGGTGCAACGATCCACGCGTGATTGGGATGGAGGTGACGATCTATGATCCCGACCGCGATCCGGATCGTCGCTGCGGCAAGCTGCTGATCGACATTCTGGTCGCTTCCCTTCGCGGCCGGTAGACCAATGGGAGTCCTGCACTTGTGCACGAACGCAATCCGCCGGCACGAATGGCCGTCGGTCTGACGGATCGCCGCGCGCACCCATTCTGTGGTGCTACCTCATCGGGAACCGTTCTCAACGAACATGGTTCCGAGTGTGCGACCGAAGCATTCGGCCTCTTCTACCCGGCTATCGCCAAGGAGATTCGCCATGACCGGCAAAACCCGTCCCACCGTCCTGATCACAGGCAGCAGCGGGTTTCTGGGCCAAGCCATCGCTCGCGGCTTGATGGAGCGCTACGACATCATCGGCCTTGATGTTGCCAGACGATCCTTGCCCGGCGTCGAGACGATCGAGATCGACCTTACCTCGGACGCGAGCGTGGCGAAGGCACTGGCCGAGGTGCGCGAGCGGAGCGGCGGCCGCGTTGCCTCGGTGATCCATCTTGCGGCCTATTACGACACGACCGGCGAGGATAATCCGAAATACGGCGCGGTGACCGTCGAGGGAACGCGCCGGCTGCTGAACGCGCTGAGAGGGCTCGAGACGGAGCAGTTCGTGTTTTCGAGCACGTTGTTGGTGCATGCGGCGAGCCCGGCAAAGGGCGCCAGGATCGACGAAGAGTCTCCGATCGATCCGGCCTGGGCCTATCCGAGATCGAAGGCTGAGACCGAGACGCTGATCCTGAAAGAGCACGGCAACGTCAAGGTTGCGATCCTGCGACTGGCGGGCGTCTATGACGAGGATTGTCACGCGGCCTTCATCGCCCAGCAGATCGCCCGCATTTTCGAGCGCATGCCGACCGCCTATCTTTTCACCGGCGACATCACCACCGGCCAGCCCTACCTGCATCTGGACGATCTCGTCGACGCCGTGGTGCGCACCGTCGACCGGCGCAGCGCGCTTCCCGACGAGACCGTACTGCTGATCGGCGAAGAAGAGACGCCGTCCTACGACGAGATGCAGAAGCAGATCGGGCAGCTCCTGCACGGCGAGACCTGGCGGACCCTGTCCCTGCCGAAAGAGGTGACGAAGCTCGGCGCCTGGATGCAGGAGAAGGTTTTCGACCAGGAGACCGACATCAAGCCATGGATGATCGAGAACGCCGACGATCACTACGAGATCGACATCTCCCGCGCCAGGCGCCTGCTTGGCTGGAAGCCGCGGCACAGCCTGACCGCTACATTGCCGGAAATGATCCGGCGGCTGAAGGCGGATCCTACCGACTGGTACAAGAAGAACAAGCTTGAACCGTCGGCGGTCGCCGCTTCCGCGCCCGAGCTCGACCAGGCCGCCGAACGGCTGCAGCGCCCGCTCGAGCGCTCGGACGACGAGGTCGAGGCCGAAACCGAACGCCACCGGGCCGCAACGCTCTGGGCGCCGCTGACCAACGTTGCGGTCGGGCTGTGGCTCGTGGCGTCGCCCTTCACGCTCGGCCTGTTCGATCCCGCTTCAGCACCGATTCCGCCGGCGCTCGGACATGAGATCGCCTCGCCGGAGACGCGCGACGGCAGGCTCGGCATCAGTGAGATTGTATCCGGCCTCGCCATCCTGTCGCTGGCGCTTGTCGGCATGCGCCGGCGCTGGCACGGGCTGCAATGGCTCACCGCCTCGATCGGGGTTTGGGTGATGTTCGCGCCGCTGCTGTTCTGGACCACCAGCGCCGGAGCCTACGCGACCGACACGTTGGCCGGCATGCTGATCGTCGCGTTCGCGGTGATGATCCCGCCGACGCCGGGTATCAGCCGGCGTGCCCTTGCCGCCGATGACGACCGCCCGCTCGGCTGGAGCTATTCGCCCTCCCTCTTCACCCAGCGCATTCCCATAATCGGCCTCGCCTTTGTCGGCCTGTTCGTCTCGCGTTATCTCGCCGCCTATCAGCTTGGCCATATCGATGGCCTTTGGGAACCGTTCTTCGGCCCGGGCGAAACGCCGGCCGGCAATGGCAGCGAGGCGGTGGTCACCTCCTGGGTCTCCAAGGGCTTTCCGATCGCCGATGCCGGGCTGGGCGCCTTCGCCTATGCGCTGGATATCCTCGCCGGCGCGATCGGCGACCGCCGCCGCTGGCGCACCATGCCATGGATGGTGCTTTTGTTCGGCTTGCTGGTCGTCCCGCTCGGCGTGGTCAGCGTCGGCTTCATCATCATCCAGCCACCGCTCATCGGGGCGCTGTGCACGCTCTGCATCGTCCAGGCTGCCGTCACCGTCGTGCTCATCCCCTATTCGGTCGACGAGGTGCTGGCGAGCTGCCAGTATCTTTGGCGTGCCAAACAGGCGGGAGAGCCGTTCTGGCGCACATTCTGGTGCGGAGGAGCGGCACTTTCGGAAGACCAGACGCCGACGCCCGACCTCGACCGGCCGCTGTCGGCAGTGGCGCTGGACTTCGTCACCGGCGGTGTGAACTTCCCGTGGACCCTTGTCGCCAGCACGCTCGCCGGCGCCCTGCTGATGATCACGCCGCTCAGCTTCGGCACAAGCCCGCCGCTCTACTTCAGCGACCATGTCATCGGCTGCCTGGTCATCATGGTAGCCGTTACCGCGATGGCCGAGGTGGCGCGCGCCGTCCGCTTTCTGAACATCGCGCTTGGAGCCTGGATTGCCCTCTCTCCGTTCATCCTCGCCGGCGGTGCGGCCGCGAGCCTCGCCAATCTGGCGATCGGAGCCCTCCTGGTCGGGCTCAGCCTGCCGCGCGGCACGCGCAGCGCTGCGCATTATGGCGGCTGGGACCGGGCCATCGTCTGAGGATGTTCAGCAGCGCTGGACGATCGGCCAGGTGACTGCAAAGATTGATCCGCATCAACCTGTCGAACATATCGAGCGGGAAGTCGGCGAAAGGCGCAAAGGCGGCCGTACCCTTCCAACTTGAATTTTCCGCGTATCTGGGTTTCATAAGTCGGCAAATAACTTAGGGAGGAATTTCAACATGATAAAAAGGGCAATTCTCGGCGCCGGCATCCTCGCCGCCGGTATGTGGGCCGCGTCGTCATCGGCGTCCGCCGAAAGCCTGACCATGTATTGCGGCGTTGACGAGGTCTGGTGCCAGCAGACGGCGCGGGCGTTCGAGGAGAAGACCGGCATCACCGTCAATATGACCCGCAAGAGCGCTGGCGAAATCTATGCGCAATTGCGCGCCGAGGCCGCCAACCCAAAGGCAGACATCTGGTGGGGCGGCACCGGCGATCCGCATCTGCAGGCATCCGAGGAGGGCCTGACAGTGGAATACAAATCGCCGCTGCTCAACCAGTTGCAGCCCTGGGCGATCAAGCAGGCGGAAACGTCCGGCTACCGCACGGTCGGCATCTATTCGGGTGCGCTGGGCTTCGGCTACAACAAGGATTTGCTGGCCAAGAACAATCTGCCCGAACCGAAATGCTGGGCCGATCTGATCAAGCCCGAATACAAGGGGCACATCCAGGTCGCCAACCCCAATTCCTCGGGGACCGCATACAATATGCTGGCGACCATCGTTCAGCTGTTTGGTGAGGACAAGGGTTTCGAATACATGAAAGCCCTGCACAAGAACGTCAACCAGTACACCAAGTCGGGTTCGGCGCCGATCAAGGCCGCCGGTCTCGGCGAGACCACCATCGGCATCGTCTTCATCCACGACGCCGTGTCGCAGGTCGTCGCAGGTTTCCCGATCGTTCCGGTCACCCCTTGCGAGGGAACCGGCTACGAGATCGGCTCGGAATCGATCATCAAGGGGGCGCGGAACCTGGAGGCTGCGAAAAAATTCTACGACTGGGCGCTCGAGGCCGACGTCCAGTCCATGGCGCAAAAGGCGGGGTCGTTCCAGGTTCCGTCGAACAAGGCGGCAAAAACCTCCGACAAGGCGCCCGACCTCTCCACCATCAAGCTGATCGACTACGACTTCAAGAAGTACGGCTCGAGCGAAGAGCGGAAGCGGCTGCTGAAAAAATGGGACGAGGAGGTCGCATCGCTGCCGCAATAGCAGATGCGCTTCCGCGAAACCCGCTGGCCGATTGAACCGGTCGCCGTCCTTTGGATGGCGGTCGGATGGCTGGGGTTTGCCGTGCTGCCCTGGTACGGCATCGAGGACGGGTTCTTCGGCTTTTCCTGGCTGTTCGACGGTTACCCGTCCGACAGCGAATTCGCGCCGGCACTGGTTCTGGCCCTCAAGGGCGAGAAACTGTGGCTGGCGCCGCTCGGCCTGCTGCTGGTGGTGCCGCTGCTTCTGTGGGGCCGCACCAAATCCGATCCGGTTTTCAGCCGGCTGCTGATCATTGTCGGCGCCGCCGGATTTGGCTGGCTGTTGTTCCAGGGCTTCGCCATCGGGCTGCGCGGTTGGCAGTTCGGCTGGCTCACCAGCCTGTTCGGCGAACTTGGCGACCGCCAATTCGGCATGGGCTACGGCGCCTTGCTGGTCAGCGGTGCCTTTCTGTTCCTTTTCACCCTGGGTGTTGCCGCGCGCGGCGCCGTCTCTGGCGACGTCTTCGTCGTCGGCTCGATCGGCTTTGTCGTCGCCATGGTTGCCATTTTCATCTTCATGCCGATCCTGATGATGCTGGCCAATGCCATGCAGACCGACGACGGCGGCTACTCGCCTGTCGCGTTCCTGGCCAAGCTGTTCAGTTCGCGGCTGTGGAGCCTGGCTTGTCTTGCCGGCGGCAGCCGCTGCGGCGTGGCCTGGAATTCGCTGCTGCTGGCCGTGCTCGTCGGCCTGCTGACCATGTTTCTGGGGCTGGTGTTCGCGCTGGTCGTGACCCGTACCGGTTTCCGCCACGGCAAGCTGCTCCGCGCCCTGACCGTGTTGCCGATCATCACGCCGGCTTTCGTCATCGGCCTTGCCATCATCTTGTTGTTCGGACTGTCAGGGGCAGTGACGCAGAGCGTGGCCGGTCTCTTCGGTTTCCAGCCGACACGCTGGGTATATGGACTTCCCGGCCTGCTCATTGCCCAGGTTCTCGCCTTCACGCCGATCGCCTTCCTGGTGCTGATGGGCGTCGTCGAAGGCGTCAGCCCGTCCATGGAAGAGGCCTCCCAGACGCTCCGAGCCAGCCGCTGGCAGACCTTTTGGACCGTATCCCTGCCGCTGATGCGGCCGGGCCTTGCCAACGCCTTTCTGCTCGGCTTCATCGAGAGCATGGCCGATTTCGGCAATCCGCTGGTGCTGAGCGGCAATTACGACGTGCTGTCGACAGAAATCTTCTTTGCCATTGTCGGCGCGCAGAACGATGCGGCACTTGCCGCGATCCTGGCGCTGGTGCTGCTGGCCTTCACGCTCGGCGCCTTTTATGCGCAGCGCTTCTGGATCGGCAGGCGCTCTTACACCACCGTCACCGGCAAGGGCGACGCCGGCGTCCATCCGCGCTTGCCTGCCGGGCTGACATACGCGCTCTATGTCATCGCCGGACTGTGGACGGCATTCACCGTACTGGTCTACACGGTGATCTTCTATGGCAGCTTCGTCAAGCTGTGGGGGGTCGACCAGAGCCTGACACTGGAGCACTACCGGAAGGCGTTCTCCGTCGGCTGGAACGAATTCGGCATCCACTGGTCGGGCTCGGCATGGAGCTCCTTCTGGACGACCATGGAGATCGCGCTGATATCGGCGCCTCTGACGGCCGGGATCGGGCTTCTGACCGCCTATCTTCTGGTCCGCCAGAATTTCCGCGGCAAGAACGCCTTCGAATTTGCGACCATGCTCTCGTTCGCGATTCCGGGAACCGTCATCGGCGTCAGCTACATTATTGCCTTCAACGTGCCGCCGATCGAGCTGACCGGGACCGGCATCATCCTCGTACTGTCGTTCATCTTCCGCAACATGCCGGTGGGCGTGCGCGCCGGCGTCGCCTCGATGTCGCAGATCGACCGTAGCCTGGATGAATCCTCACTGACGCTTGGCGCCAACTCGTGGCAGACCTTCAGGCGCGTCATCCTGCCTTTGCTGAGATCGGCAATGCTGGCGGCGCTCGTCTATTCCTTCGTGCGCGCCATGACCGCGATCAGCGCCGTCATCTTTCTGGTCAGCGCGCGCTACGATCTCTCGACCAGCTACATCGTTGGACGTGTCGAGAACAATGAATACGGCATCGCCATCGCCTATTCGACGGTGCTGATCGTCGTCATGCTGATGGTAATTGGCTTGATGCAGCTGCTTGTCGGCAGCCGCAATATCGGCCGGCGCGGCATCCAGCAGGGCGACGGCGGCTGGAGCGTGCGCACCAATGTCAGCCTGCCCGGAACGGCCGGCGGCCCGACCACAATAGCAGGAGCCGGGTGATGGCCGAAATTCGCAGCAACGCCGCCTCGGTAACCTTCGACCATGTCACCAAGACATATCCGGGCGCCAGCATGCCGGCGGTCGACGACATCTCGCTTGCGATCGAAGCCGGCAAGCTGGTGACGCTTCTCGGGCCCTCCGGCTGCGGCAAGACGACGACGCTGCGCATGATCGCCGGCCTTGAAATGCCGTCCAGCGGCCGCATTCTGATAGGCGGCAAAGATGTCACCCGCCTGCCCGCCACCGACCGCGACGTGTCCATGGTTTTCCAGTCCTATGCACTGTTTCCGCACATGACGGTGATGGAAAACGTCTCCTATGGCTTGCGCTTCTCCGGCCATGACAAGAAGGAGGCTGCGTCTCGGGCCCGTGCCGGGCTGGAATTGGTCGGCCTGACCGGTTTCGAGGCGCGTCTGCCAAGCGAGCTGTCGGGTGGCCAGCAGCAGCGCGTGGCGGTGGCGCGCGCGCTGGTGCTCGAACCGCAAGTGCTGCTGTTCGACGAGCCGCTGTCAAATCTCGACGCCAAGCTGCGCCGGCACGTGCGCGAGGAAATCAGGGAAATCCAGATCAAGCTTGGGCTGACGGTGGTCTATGTCACACACGACCAGGAAGAGGCGCTGGCGGTTTCGGATCGTATCATCGTCATGAACAAAGCGGTGATCGCACAGGACGGCACGCCACGCGAACTCTACGACGCACCGGCCAACGCTTTCGTCGCCGACTTCATCGGCGAAGCCAATATCCTCGATTGCGAGGTGGTTTCGGTAGAAGGTGATGAAGCTGCCGTCCGGCTGGGTTCGCTGGCCTTGAAACTGCCGGCGCGAGGCCAGCTGGTCGGCCCGGCGAAGCTGGCCGTCCGTCCGAGCCGCATCGAGATCGGCCCTGCCGGTGCACCACGGACGATCGCGGGCAGGCTGGAAAAGGTCACCTATATCGGTAGCCATCTCGAGCTTGTCATCGCCACGCCGCACGGCCAGGTGTTTGCAATATCGCACAACATCGATGCGCCGTTTCAGGCAGGCGACAGCGTCGGCATCGGCTTTCCGGAGCGCGGACCGGTTCTGATCAAAGCTTGAAGGATTGCACGCAGAGCTGGCGGACCTGGGCGAACACACCGCTGCCGGCGCAAATCACCAGCGCGCCGTTTTCCAGAACCGTCTTTGGGTCGGGCTTGACGATCGTGCCGCCGGCTTCTTCCACCAGCAGCATGCCTGCCAGGCAGTCCCAGGCGTTCATATGCTCTTCGACATAGCCGAGCAGCCTGCCGGCGGCCGCATAGGCGAGCATCAACGCGCCGGATGCGTTACGGAAAAACACGCCGCCTTTTGAAAACAGCAAGCCGATGAGCGTTGCGACGTTTTGCATTTCGGCGCGGTTGGAAAAGCCGGTGCCCAACGAGCCGTCGGTCAGGCTGGTGGCCGCGCTTGCCCTGATCGGCTTGCCGTTGAGAAAAGCGCCGCCGCCCTTGCGGCAATGGAACGTTTCGCCGGTAGAGGGCTCGTGGATGACACCCACGACAGTGTCGCCGTCCTTGGCGCAGGCGATGACCACGCACCAGGCCGGGATGCCCCGCACGAAGTTCGCGGTGCCGTCGATCGGATCTATCACCCAGACATGCCCGCTCGATCCGGTGACCGAGGCATGCTCCTCGCCGACAATTCCATCGGTCGGGTAGGCGGCTTTCATTGCCGCACGGATGAACAGCTCGACCTCGCGGTCAGCCTGCGAGACCATGTCCTGATGACCTTTGCTCTCGATGGCGAGGCTGTCGAGGTCGCGAAAATACTTCAGGCCGAGCGCGCCGGCGCGCCGCGCGAGATCGATGGCGAACTGTTCGCGCGTTGCTGTGTCGGGTGTCATGATATCCTTGGGATGGCGAATGTGATCTGAGGAAAATACCCCAGCCAGAGAAGCTTAGCGGTGAAGATAAGAGTGTGCAAATGACGAGCCCTGCCTTTTGCGGGGCGGGCCCGAGGCCGACCGATCTTCCATGCGCCCGACAGCGACAGTCACGCTCATACGGGTCCGGTCATGTCGCCGTCGACATAGATCATCTGGCCGGTCATGAAGCTCGACGCGTCGGAAACCAGGAAGATCGCGGCACCGCCCAGTTCATCGACCTCGCCCACGTTGCCAGCGGCCGACCAATGCCGCGGCTCAATCCGGAAATTAAGGCGGTTTTACCGGCGAGGCCGAACAGGCCCGATAGGTCATCAATGCTTTGTTTCCCCAGAGATGCGGCCAGAGACAGGCGATCGAGGCCCCTGCCGGACATCGTAGGCGCGGACGATCGTTGTCAGCAATGGCGAGATTGCCGGCGATAAACGCCTATCCCCGCCAGGCACCTTCGCGGCGCAGATCGTCCATCGTGCGCGAAATGCCTTCGCGCAGGATCGACACCATGTCGTCGATCTGGTCGCGCGTGATGATCAATGGCGGCGACATCACGCGCATGTTGATCAGTGGCCGGACCAGCAGGCCGAGCTCGTGGCAATGCGCGTCGATGCGCTCGGCACCTTGATCCGCCTCGCTTATGACCCCGAGGCTCTGCTGGCGATGGCAGACTGAATAATTCTTAGCGCAGCAATGCGGCCGGCGACGATGGCGCCCTCGACGTAGCCCGGAAATGATGGCGACAGCTCCGACGAGGCGAAATGGATCCGCGACGCGCCGGCGCGGATAATGCGTTCGGCATCGGTTGCCGTCGCATCGACGATCAGATCACTGTAACCGCCGCCGCTCCAGCGATCCCCAGTCCAGTCGCGATAACTGAGATCGATGATGCCGGCCGCCTCGATACCGAGCGCCTCTTCCAGCTTTGACGTCACCTTTGCGCGCAACGCCGCGTCGTCCAGATCCCGCCAGCGCTGCGCCAGCGGCCCGCCGATGAAGACGACAAGGGCTGCGTGATCCTCGTCCCTGCTGGCATCGCAGGCAAAAAGCCCGTGCGGGTCGCGCCACATCACCATGCCGCTCAAGCCCCTGTCGCGCCAGAAAGCCTTGGGGTAGCGCACCAGCATTTTGATCACCGCGCCGCTTTGCCAGACGCCGAGGGCTCTCTTCAGCACAGCCGGCAGCGGCGGCACGAAATCCACTCTCGAGGCCATCATCGGCGGTACGGCGACCAGTACCGCTCGTGCCTCGATCGCGCCGGCAGGCGAAACGACGCGAACCCCTCCCGGCCCGTGCTCAATGGCCTCGACAGCTGTATTCAGCCGCAGTCGATCGCCGAGATCCCGCGCAAGATCATCCGCTAGCGAATGCATGGTTTCGCCCACGAAATACTGCAGCTCCGACACCTCGTTGGTGATGCGGCGATCATTGTCGATCAAGTACCACAGCGGCAGCCTTTCCATTGCCAGGCACCACAGGCCCTCGATCATCGACCGAAAGGCGGCCTTCGCATCGTCGGGATCGGCCTGGCGATCGAGCCATGCCGCGACCGTCAAGCCGACAATGGTCGGGTCGGTCGGTGCGATCGCATTCATCCGCTCGCGCATTCGCATCGCGGTGCCGTTAGTGCGCCCGGCTTGCGCCTCGCTCATTCGCGGCTGCGTGACGAATTCGCCTGCGACATGGGTCTCGACCAATGTCTTGCCGCGCGCTCGCACCAGCGCCATTAATTCCGGCATGTCTTCGCACAGGAACTGGCCGCCGCTGTCGATCCGCTCGCCGAGCCCGTTCTGCACGGCTTCGACGCGGCCGCCGACACGGTCGCGGGCTTCGAGCAGCACGACATCGATGCCGGCGTGGTTCAATTCACGCGCGGCCGACAGGCCGGTGAAGCCGGCGCCGACGATGGCCACATCGGCTCGTTCAATCTTGAACTTCATTAGCCGGCCTTGCTCTTCTCGAATGTCAGGGGCCGGATCATTGTCTTCATTGCTGGTCCACCCTCTTTTTGATGGTTCACGCCGGCCTGCCACCGCGGGCTGCAGAGTTCGAATAGTGCTTGGGGAATGCCGCAGACAGGAACTCGTTCGCGGCCTGCAGCGCCGTCTCGCGTGTGGCGTCCTCGGTGCCCATCATCAAACGCAGCCACAGACCATCCAGCATGGCGCTGAGCGCCAGCGCCATGACTTGCGGCTCATAGGCATAGAAGCCGCTCTGCTTGAGCGCCGCGCAAAGATCGATGAAGATGTTCTGGTAGACGGCATCGCGTGCGCTGCTCAGCGCCTGATATTTCGGTCGCGATTTGGCCTCGCCCCAGAAGGCACACCAGGCAGCCAGCTTGCGCTTGTTGCAGATCGAGCGGTCGAAATCGGCCGCCACCAATGCCTGCAACTGGCAGGCGGGATCATCGCCGGCCTTTTGCAAGGCGCTGCGCCAATGCGCCGAATACTCGTCATACATGTATTGCAAGGTCGCGACGAGCAGCTTCTCCTTGCTCTCGAAATGGAAATTGACGATGCCGCGAGACAGGCCGGCGCCGTCGGCAACGTCGGCCATCGTCGTCTCCGAATAGCCGCGCTTGGCCAGTGAATCGATCGTCGCTTCGATCAATTGAAGCTGCCTGGTCTCTTTCGACGCCTTGCGGCCGCGCTTATCGGAATCGCTTTTTCGCGCCGGTTCGAGGAGGGCTTCGCGCGCCTCTGTTGTCTTCATCGGGGTGATGGTCTCCAGCATCGCCGGCTAGCCGATCGGCTTCGGCCGCGAAGATCAGTGGGACGGTGTTTGCCACTGTCAAGCACCTTCTGCACGGCTGCCCATATTCGAATGTTCTCGTCGAGATTGCATCCTTGGAGAAAACGACGTCGAAGGCACCGTCGGCGAAAGGCAGCGATCCCGGCGATGCAGACCAGATCAGCGCCGCCGAGCCCGCCTGCAGCGGACCTTGGGTCGAGATCTACGCCAGGCGCGAGCTGCAATATCAAAAGCTGCTGAGGCGTGCCAAACTGGCGCCGCGGCTGGTCATCAAACTCGACCGCCGCACCAGTCCGCCCGCGGATTTCTAAATATGGCCGACGACACCGACAGTCCCGAACTCGACACCGAAGCCGCCGAACAGTGGCAGCTGATCAACACGCCGCTCGGCGAAAAATGGTCGGGCCGCACCCGCTATGCCGCGGCCATGTTCTTCTACAAACGCGGCGAGATGAACGCCGAGACGCTCGAGGTCTACCGCATCTGCGCACGCCTGGATTCGACGGATCCGCTGCCGATCATCCGTGATCGCGGCATTGGCCAGGACTGGCTTAAACGCATGGGTTTCGAATAGTCCGCTCCCAAAACGCGTTCCGGTCAAGCCGGCATCACCCGCTTAGCCGATGGTCCTTTCCAGCATGCCTAGCCAGTTGCGATAGGCGATCTTCTCGATCAGCGCGCGCCCGAAGCCGCGTGCCGCGAATGCGTCGAGCAGTCTTGGCAGGCCGGCAACATCGCCTATCACGGCCGGGATCATGGCGCCGTCGAAATCCGAGCCTAGGCCGACGCCGTCTTCGCCCAGCGCCTGCAGCAGCGAATCGACATGGCGCACCATGACGTCGAGGCCGGTGTCGGCGTTCATCCTGCCGTCCTCGCGCAGGAACCCGGTGGCGAAGTTCAGCCCGACCATGCCGCCGGAGTCGCGGATCGCGCCGAGCTGCCATTCGGTGAGGTTGCGCGAATGGCCGCAGATCGCGTGCACGTTGGAATGGGTCGCGACCAGCGGTGCGTCGCTGATCTCGACGACGTCGCGGAAACCTTTTTCGTTGAGATGCGAAAGATCGATCATGATCTTCAGCTGGTTGCAGGCTTTCACCAGCGCCTTGCCGGCATCGGTCAGCCCCGCCCCTGTATCGGGCGATGACGGGAAACGGAACGGCACGCCGTGGCCGAAGGCATTGGGACGGCTCCAGACGATACCGAGCGAGCGCAGGCCGGCTGCGTGGAGAACGTCGAGCAGGGTGAGCTCAGGGTCGATCGCCTCGACCCCTTCGATATGGAAGACCGCCGCGATCGAGCCTTGCGCCATCGCCTTCCTCACATCGCCGGCGCTGCGGCATACAGTAAGTGCCGAAGCCCGCTCCAGCCTGAACAGGATCGAGGCCATCGCTACGGTGGAGTTGAGCGCATCGGCGCGCGGAATCTCGGGTGGCAAGGGCTCGCTGTCGCTCGGCGCCAGCGGCACCGCGCCGCGTTTGGATTTCTCGACAGGCGGCGGGAAGATCGCGAACATGCCGCCGGCAAACCCGCCTTTCTTCGCGCGCGGCAGGTCGATGTGGCCACCTGGCGTCCCCTCGACGAACAGCTTTTCGACGTCCGCATCCTTCGACTGGTAGAGCCGGAGCAGCGTGTCGTTGTGGCCGTCGAAGACGGGAACGAGATCGGATTCGGTCATGGAGAGCCATTCGGTTGAAGTGGTCGGGCCGCGGACGGCGAGCCGGTTGCTGGCAATACTTAGGCAAGGTTGGCGCTCTGCGCAAATCCCGCATGTTGCCGCTGTGTTTGTACGCCTCCAATGGCCAAAGGGGCACGCGGTAAAGCCGCGCACCCCTTCTCCTGTCATTCATCGAGGGGCTGTGCTTACCGCTTCAGCACGTCCGCCCATTCCGGATGGCGGCGGAATTGGGCATTGGCGAACGGGCAAAGCGGGATGATCGTCTTGCCCGCCGCACGTGCATCCTCGACGGCACGGGTGACCAGGCGAAGCCCCGCGCCCTGGCCGCGAAATGCATCCGGCACTTCGGTATGGTCGATGATGATCTGGTGCTCGCCGATCTTGGTGAAGGTCATCTCAGCCTCGGCGCCGCCCGGCCCACGCAGGAGGTAGCGGCCCTTCGAGCCGCGGTCCTCCATCTCGATCTCGGGCAATAGGTCAGACATGGCTTGCGGTCCTTTCATCCGGCGCAAGGGCGAACAACCGCCGCGCCGCCTCGATCTCGCTCGGCCGCACCTCATGGCCGCCGTCATGCCACTCGACTGTGACATCGGCGCCATCGGCGCGCAAATAGGCTTCAAGCCGCGCCGTCAAATCAGGCGGACAGATCGGGTCCCGCCTGCCGGCGGTGACCAGGATGCGGCTGCCGCCAAGGCTGCCCTTGACCTCCGGCTCGAACGGGATCAGCGGATGCATCAGCACCGTTGCGTCGAACAGCGACGGTTCGGCAAACAGCACCGAGGCCAGGATGTTGGCGCCGTTGGAGTAACCGAGGCCGAGCACCGAAGATGGCCTTGCCGTCTCGACATGTGCCTTGACGAAGCCGGCCATCTTGTCCGTCGCTCGCGTGATGTCGCCCATATCGTAAACGCCCTCGCCGGTCCGGCGGAAGAAGCGTGCGGCGCCTTGTTCCGAGACATCGCCGCGCGGAGCGACGATCGTCGCTTGCGGCGCGAGATCGCGTCCAAGCGACAGAAGCTGGGCCTCGTCGCCGCCGGTGCCATGGAAGACGAAGAGCAGCGGTCCATCAGGCGAACCGGGCAGCACTTTGTGAATATACGAATCCTTGCTCATGACCTTGCCCTCAGTCTTCCAGTTTCTGCAGATGCTGCTCGAGATAGGGCCGCAAATGCTGGTGTTGCGACGGCAGCTTCAGCGCCTCGCCAAGATGGGCGGTATCCTCGTCGCGGTCGAAGCCCGGCTCGTTGGTGGCGACTTCGAACAGCACGCCGCCCGGTGTGCGGAAATAGATCGCCCAGAAATAATCGCGGTCGATCACCGGCGTCACCTGATAACCTGTATCGAGCAGCGCCTTGCGCACTTCGATCTGCTTGGCGCGGTTCTCGACGGCGAAAGCGACATGGTGGACCGAGCCGGCGCCGAGATTGGCGAAGCCGGCCCCTGGCAGCGATTCGATATCGACGACGTCGGCGCCGTTGCCGTTCCTCACCGCCAGCCGCCTGACGTTGCCGGACTTGTCGACCTCCTCATAACCCATGAATTTCAGCAGCTCTTCGGTGGCGCCGCCATCTTTCAGCCTGAGCGACACCGAGTGAAAGCCGCGGATCGCCTCGTCGATGGGAATGCCACCCTTGGCCCATGGCGCACGGTTGTCCGCTCTGTCCTCGACCAGCGCAAACCCGTCGCCGTCGGGACCGGCGAACGCAAGACGCTTCGCGCCAAACGTCTCCTCGCGGGACAGCCCAGTGACACCTTGCTCGGCAAACCGTTTCTCCCAATAACCGAGCGTGCCTTCGGGCACCGAGTAAGCGGTGGTACCGACTTCGCCGATTCCATGGCGGCCTTTGCCGATGTTCGGGAACGGGAAGTAGGTCATCACCGAGCCGGGCGTGCCGACCTCGTCGCCGTAATAGAGGTGGTAGACATCGGGTGCGTCGAAATTGACGGTTTTCTTGACCCGCCGCAGACCGAGCGTCCCGGTGAAGAATTCATTGTTCTGGCGCGCATCGCTGGCCATCGAGGTGACGTGATGCAGGCCCTTGACTTGGTCGAGCATGTTTCTGCTCCTTTCCTTGTGCCGGTGCGGCCCTTGCCGCTGTCCACGCAAATATGAGCATCCGCCTCCTGGCCGCAAAGGCGGCAAACACAGAATGGACTGTGCTGTTAAAGTGAACGACGAAGCAGGTTTTGTTCACCATTCGGCAAACTGGACCGGCTTGCATACTCGCCGAAATTGCGCTCCATGAGCGACGCATGTAGCCAGCATGAGGATACAGCGGTTGAGTGGAAAACGCCCCAATATTCTCCTGATCACCTGCGACCAGTGGCGGGGCGACTGCCTGTCAGCTGCTGGCCACAAGGTGGTAAGGACGCCGAATGCCGACGCGCTGGCTGCCGAGGGCGTTTTGTTCCAGAAGCACTATGGCGGCGCCGCACCTTGCTCGCCGGCGCGCGCCTGCCTCTACACCGGCCTCTACCAGATGAACAATCGTGTCTGCCGCAACGGCACGCCGCTCGACGCCCGCCACGGCAACATAGCCCTCTGGGCACGCGCCCTCGGCTATGATCCGACGCTGTTCGGTTATACCGACATGGCGCGCGACCCGCGCACGCTGGCGCCTGGCGACCCGCAGCTGAAAAGCTATGAAGGCGTGCTGCCCGGCTTCACCGTGCGCCAGCTTCTGCCCGAGCACCAGAAGCCCTGGCTGTCATGGCTCAAGGCGCGCGGCGTCGATGCCGGCGCCGGCTCCCCCGCCATTCACCGCCCGGCGGGCGAAATCCTGGAAAACGACGGCGCGATCAGCAACGGTCCGCCAATCTATTCGAAGGACGAGACGCCGTCGGCCTTCCTGGCCGGCGAATTCATCCGCTGGCTCGGCGAGCAGGAGCGCGATGCCCCGTGGTTCGCGCATCTTTCCTTCATCAGCCCCCACCCGCCCTTCATCGTGCCAGCGCCTTACAACGCCATGTACGATCCGGCCATTGGTCCAGCTTTTGACCGCGCCGAAAGCTGGCAGGCCGAAGCAGCAAGCCACCCTTATCTCGCCTATGAACTTGACCGGCAGGAACGGTCGAAATTCCGTCCCGGCTCGGAGGGCAAGGTGCGCGACTGGGGCGACGACAATTTTCGCCGCATCCGGGCGCTCTATTACGGCATGATCTCGGAGGTCGACGCGCAGCTTGGCCGGGTCTGGCAAGCGGTCAAGGCGGCCGATGCATGGGACGACACCGTCATCGTGCTGACCTCCGACCACGCCGAGATGATGGGCGATCATTTCATGCTGGGCAAGGGCGGTTTCTTCGACGGCAGCTTCCATATTCCGCTGATCATTCGCGATCCGCGCCACCGCAAGGCTGCCGGCAGCAGTGTCGACCGCTTCACTGAGGCGGTGGATTTGGCACCGACCTTGCTCGATCTCACTAGGCTCGAGCTCACTGGCGGCGAAGTGCTGCCGCATCTCGACGGCCGCTCGCTGGCGCCTTTCCTGGACGCGACGGAGCCAGACGATTGGCGCGACGCGGCGCATTGGGAGTTCGATTTCCGCTCGATCGCGGATGGTGATGCCGAACGGTATTTCGGCATCGGTTCACGCCAGTGCAATCTCGCCGTCATCCGCACGCAAAAGTTCAAATATGTGAATTTCGGCGGCGGCCTGCCGCCCTTGCTCTTCGACCTGGAGAAGGATGCGCGCGAGTTGACCAATGTCGCTGACGACCCAGCCTATCTGCTGGCACGGCTGGAATTTGCCGAGAAGTTGCTCGCCTGGCGGGCCGAGCATCTCGATCAGTCGCTGGCGCTCGCCGAATTGACGGACAATGGCGTTGCCGGCCATGTCGCCGGCTTCCCCTCGAGATAAGCAAAGCCCCCCCCCTTGCCGGCGCGGGCTTAAGTGTCGGCCTGTGCGCAGCTTATGGCATGATAATTAGCGGTTTATATCGATT